>NZ_CAKVVF010000085.1:0-8839 GCF_934833455.1 Oscillibacter sp. KLE 1728 | reverse complement strand
AAGGAGAACGCGGCATTGGTCATTACCCGGGAGACAGATTACGCCCTGCGCATCCTGCGGGCACTGTTGGATGGAAAACTGCATACCGCGGGACAGATCGCACAGGATGAACTCCTCCCCCAGGCCTTTGCCTATAAAATCCTGAAAAAGCTGGAGAAGGCCGGACTGGTGGAGGTGGTCCGCGGAACGGCGGGCGGCTGCCGGCTGTCGGCGGATTTGACCGGCACCAGCCTCTATGACCTGATGAAGGCCATGGGAGAACGCGGGAATCTGAGCTCCTGCATGGATCCGGCGTATCAATGCCCCTGGCGCAGCTGCCACGGCGGCTGCACCGTGCACTGCAAGCTGGCTGAGATTCAGAACAAGCTGGACGAGGAGCTGCGGGCCCACAGCCTGCAGGAGATTTTGACGGACCCCTGATTTGACAGTTTTTCTTTTGCTTGAAAGTTGATAAATTTTATCAAGATTAAAGAGGAGGTACGACTATGCTGTTTCAGACCACACAGGCACACGAGGAACTCCGCGCCAAAGTCCGTGCGTTTGCGGAGGAGGAGATCAAACCCATCGCGTTCATGCTGGACCAGCAGAACGAGTTCCCGGACGAGGCCATCCGGAAGCTGGGCGAGATGGGCCTCATGGGCATCCCCTTCCCCGCGGAGTACGGCGGCGCCGGGCTGGATGCCCTGAGCTACGCCATCGCCGTGGAGGAGCTGGCCCGGGTGGACGGCGGCGCGGGCGTCATCCTGTCCGCCCATGTCTCCTTAGGCTCCTGGCCCATCTTCGCCTACGGCACCGAGGAGCAGAAGCGCAAGTACCTGGTGCCCCTGGCCAAGGGCGAGAAGATCGGCGCCTTCGGCCTGACGGAGCCCAACGCCGGATCCGACGCCGGCGGCACTGAGACCACCGCCGTCCTGAAGGGCGACCACTATGTCCTCAACGGCGGCAAAATCTTCATTACCAACGCCCCCAAGGCGGACACCTATGTGGTCTTTGCCGTCACCACACCGGATATCGGCACCCGGGGCATCAGCGCCTTCATCGTGGAGAAGGGCTGGAAGGGCTTCTACTTCGGCGACCACTACGACAAAATGGGCATCCGCTCCTCCTCCACTGCCGAGCTGATCTTTGACAATGTGGAAGTGCCCAGGGAGAACCTGCTGGGCAAGGAGGGCGACGGCTTCAAGATCGCCATGTCCACCCTGGACGGCGGCCGCATCGGTATCGCGGCCCAGGCGCTGGGCATCGCCCAGGGGGCCTATGACGCCGCCGTGGCCTACTCCAAGGAGCGCATCCAGTTCGGCAAGCCCATCGGCTTCCAGCAGGCCATCTCCTTTAAGATCGCCGACATGGCCACCAAGCTCCGCTGCGCCCGGTTCCTGGTGTACTCCGCCGCCGAGCTGAAGGAGGCGCACGCCCCCTACGGCATGGAATCCGCCATGGCCAAGATGTACGCCTCCGACATCGCCCTGGAGGTCACCAACGACGCCCTGCAAATTCACGGCGGCGCCGGGTTCATGAAAGGTATGGAGGTGGAGCGGGCCTACCGGGACGCCAAGATCACCACCATCTACGAGGGCACCAACGAGATCCAGCGGGTGGTCATCGCCTCCCATATCCTGGGCAAGGCCCCCAAGAGTTCCGGCGGTTCCTCCAGCCAGCCCAAGAAGCCCGCGCCCGTCACCGGTGTGCGGAAGAAGGTCATCCTGCGGGACGGCTCCCCCGCCGAGCAGGTGGCCGCCCTGGTGGAGCATTTGAAGAAGGACGGCCACGACTTCACTGTGGGCATCCCCCTGGACACCCCCATCGCCCAGGCGGAGCGGGTGGTCTCTGCCGGCAAGGGCATCGGCGGCAAGAAGAACATGAAGCTCATTGAGGATCTGGCCAAGGCCGCCGGCGCGGCCATCGGCTCCTCCCGTCCGGTGGCGGAGACGCTGAAATACGTGCCCCTGAACCGCTATGTGGGCATGTCCGGTCAGAAGTTCACCGGCAACCTGTACATCGCCTGCGGCATCTCCGGCGCGGTGCAGCACCTGAAGGGTATCAAGGACGCCTCTACCATCGTGGCCATCAACACCAACGCCGGCGCCCCCATCTTCAAAAACTGCGACTATGGCATCGTTGGGGATGTGAACGAGATTCTGCCCCTGCTGACCGCTGCCCTGGACACCGGCGAAAAGCAGCCCGCGCCGCCCATGGTGAAGATGAAGCGGCCCCGTCTCCCCAAGCCGGAGCCCATCGGCAAGCGATACGTCTGCGGCGGCTGCGGCTATGAGTACATCCCCGAGCTGGGCGACCCGGACGGTGACATCGCCCCCGGCACGTTGTTTGAAAAGCTGCCGGAGGACTGGGTCTGCCCGGAGTGCGCGGAGCCCAAGGACCAGTTCATTGAGGCGTAACGGCCTGTCATCTGTGAGTAAAGGAGGATTTCTGCATGCATTGTGTGAGAACTGTTACCGAAAATCTCTATTGGGTCGGCGCCAATGACCACCGTCTGGCTCTGTTTGAGA
Organism: Oscillibacter sp. KLE 1728; assembly: GCF_934833455.1. NCBI lineage: Bacteria > Bacillati > Bacillota > Clostridia > Eubacteriales > Oscillospiraceae > Oscillibacter > Oscillibacter sp. KLE 1728. The sequence goes on along the minus strand of NZ_CAKVVF010000085.1, from coordinate 6,332 downwards.
ACATCCACCCCATCCCCAAGGGGGTCAGCTACAACGCCTATCTGCTGCTGGACGAAAAGAGCGTCCTGTTTGACACGGTGGACTGGTCCGCCTGCCGCCAGCTGCTGGAGAACCTCGAATACCTGCTGAACGGAACGCCTCTGGACTATCTGGTCATCAACCACATGGAGCCGGACCACGGCGCCTCCATCGAGGAGATCCTGCTGCGCTATCCCAAGGTCCGGATCATCTCCACGGAGAAGGCCTTCATGCTGATGCGCCAGTTCGGCTTCCATGTGGACGGTCACGAGTGCATCCATGTCAAGGAGGGCGACACCTATTCCTTCGGCGACCACACCGTCACCTTTGTGGGAGCTCCCATGGTCCACTGGCCCGAGGCCATGGTGACCTTTGATACCACCAACGGCGTCCTCTTCTCCGCCGACGCCTTCGGGTCCTTCATCGCCCTGGACGGCAAGCTGTTTGCCGACGAGGTGAACTTCGACCGGGACTGGATCGACGAGGCCCGCCGGTACCTCACCAACATCGTGGGCAAGTATGGCCCCCACATCCAGCTGCTGCTGGGCAAGGCCGGCGGCATCCTGGACCAGATCCGGTATATCTGCCCCCTTCATGGTCCCGTGTGGCGGAAGGATCTGGGCTACTTCATCGACAAGTACGACAAATGGAGCCGCTATGAGCCGGAAGTCAAGGGCGTGCTGATTGTCTACGCCTCCATGTACGGCAACACCGAGGCAGCCGCCCAGGCGCTGGCCGCCAAGCTCTGCGAACGGGGCATCACCGACGTGGCCCTGTACGACGTGTCCAACACCCATGTGTCCTACCTGATTGCCGAGAGCTTCAAGTACAGCCACATCGTCCTGGCCTCCGTTACCTACAATCTGGGCATCTACCCGGTGATGAAGAGCTATCTGGAGGACATGAAGGCCCTGAACCTCCAGAACCGCACCTTCGCCATCATCGAGAACGGCTCCTGGGCCTGCAAGTCCGGAGACCTGATGCAGGCCTTCATCGACGAGGAACTCAAGAACATGACGGTGCTCAACGAGCGGCTGTCCCTGGCCTCCTCCCTTCAGGCGGACAAGGCCGCAGAGCTGGATCAGCTGGCGGACGCCCTGGTGGAATCCCTGCAGGAGGACCTGGAGAACTGACGCCCCGAGCAGCCGGATAGCTCCGTGCACCGGAGGAAATCCCATAAGAAACGCGCACCGGGCGGAAACGGTCTCCCCCGGTGCGCCTTCGCGCAGAGGAGAGCGGCATATCCATAGGGATATGCCGCTCTTTTTTTCTTTCGGGTCAGCCGGTGGACTCCCCCGAGGCGGGCTTTCGGCACAGGCGGGCCGCCTGCCGCCTCGCTGCTGGGGCAGGGCAGGTGGACCTGGCGGGCACTTCGTCCCGTGCTCCGCGTCCCGCCCCCCACCGCTGCTGTCTGCGACCAGCAGCATATTCGATCCGTTTTTCTCAAAAAGCTGGCCAGATATTTCTTCAGACACCTGGCCCCGGAAATGAACCGCGTCCCATTTTCAAAAATCAAATTATGTATCGTTCTCTTCCCGCATAGCAGCCGTTCTGGGGCTATTATAAAAAATTGAGACTTCCGGAGAAGCCTCAAAAGCTGTGGGCATATACCTTTCTGTTACAGCCCGTGAAGCGGGATCAAAGGGAAAATACCGCCCTCGCCGCGCTCAAGAACCGTTTGACAGTAACTGCGGCCCCGGGGGTGTGGAACAAGCCGAAGGGGATGGTGTAGTTCCAGTCCACGGGGAGGGCCTTCAGCCGGGAGTTCACATTTCTGTCGGTTGTCAATGGTCATCATGTCCTTGGAGTTTTCACGCGGGTTGAACACCTGGATGCTGAAGAAGTCAAAGCCCACGAACCGGATCTGGGAATCGTCCTGTCACAGCTCCGGTGCCCACTGGTCAATGGGACCGGTCACGCAGCAGGCGGCCGCTGCTGGAAACGGAGGTCTGTTCCCCACACAGGGGGAAATGAAATTCTCCATGATAAATTCACAATCCTGTGCTATACTTTTTCCCGGTGATTGTTGATGAAACGAATTCTGATCGTGGAGGATGAGCCGGAGCTGCAGGAGCTGCTGTGCGCCTATCTGCAGGACGCGGGCTATGCGGCCGCTGTGGCCGGAGACGGCGCAGCGGCCCTGGACCTGTTCCGCGCCCAGTCTTTTGACCTGGTCCTGCTGGACATCATGCTGCCGAAAATCGACGGTTTCGGGGTCTGCGCGCAGATCCGACGCCAGTCCCAGGTGCCCATTCTGATGCTCACGGCTCTGGACGGAGAGACGCAGCAGCTCCGGGGCTTCGGCCTGAATATCGACGACTACGTGACCAAGCCCTTCTCCATGCCGGTCCTGCTGGAGAAAATCCGGGTGATCCTTCGCCGGAGCGGCGAAGCGGCGGAAAGCCGCCTGCATTACCGGGATCTGGTGGTGGACCTGGACACCAGGGAGGCTGCACTGGACGGCCGTCCCCTGGATCTGACGGCCCGGGAATTCGAGCTGCTGCGCACCTTTCTGGCCGCGCCGGGGCGGGTCTTCACCCGGGAGATGCTGCTCTCCAGGCTGTGGGGCTACGACTTCTTCGGGGATGAACGGGTGGTGGACAGCCACATCAAAAACCTCCGCCACAAGCTGGGGCGGGACTATATTGAAACCGTGAGAGGGGTGGGCTACCGTGCTGCGAAGGAAACTCGCTGAAAGCCTGACGGTGCGTATTTTTCTGCTTACCTTCCTGCTGCTGCTGGGGGCAGGGGGACTCACCTTCGCCCTGATTGCCTGGGCCACCCCCATCACCTACACCGCTGTGATCAGCGACCGGCTCCAGGCCCAGGTAGCCGACCTCACCCAGCAGCTGGCACAGACCAATCTGGCCGACGCGGGGCCCATCCTGGACGCCTTTGTCCGGGAGAGCGGGGCGGAGGTAGCCCTGACGGCCCCCGGCGGGGCGGAGGCGGACACCGGCTCCCTGTTGGTCCTGCCGGAGGAGGACTGGCAGGTAGCCGTCACCATGTCCGGGGCGGACAACTCGGTCCAGACCTATGAGGCCGACACCTATCAGGTGCAGATTGACCGGGCCGACGGTGTGGTGACCGCCACTCAGACGGGGATCCTCACCACCCAGATCACCTTTGCCGACCAGGAGGGGACCTACCAGCTGCTGGTCTCCCCTCAGCTCCGCTTGGCCAACCAGGCGGTGGAGGCCCTGGGGCGGGTGGCCCCCTGGCTGGCTCTGGCGCTGCTGGCCTTCTCCCTGCTGTGTGCGTTCGGGTACTCCCGGTATATCACCCGGCCCATCGTGCGGCTGAACGGCATCGCTGGCAGGATGGCGGAGCTGGACCTCCAGTGGGTGTGCGGGGAGCGGCGCCGGGACGAGATCGGCCAGTTGGGCCGCAGTCTGGACAAAATGGCCCGGCGGCTGTCTGCCGCCCTCACCGACCTGGAAACCGCCAACCAGGCCCTGCGGGGGGAGGTGGCCCGGGAGCGGGAGCTGGACCGACAGCGGATGGCCTTTTTCTCCGCCGCCTCCCACGAGCTGAAGACGCCCGTCACCATTTTGAAGGGACAGCTGGCCGGGATGCTGGAGGGCGTCGGCGTATATCAGGACCGGGACAAGTACCTGCTCCGCTCTCTCCAGACAACCGGCCGGATGGAACGCCTGATCGGCGAGATGCTGTCCATCTCCCGCATGGAGTCCGGATCTGCCGCCGTCCGGCAGGAGCCCGTGGACCTGTCCGCCCTGATGGCGCAGCAACTGGCTCTGGACCGGGAGCTGCTGGAGCAGCGGGGCCAGCAGCTGGTGTCCGCACTGACCCCGGGGATTACCGTGCCCGCAGACGCCTCCCTGCTGGGGAAGGCCGTGGGCAACCTGCTCTCCAACGCCTCCCGCTACTCGCCGGAGGGGGCGGAAATCCGGGTTTGGTGCGGCCGGTTGGAGGGCCGCCCCGCCCTGAGTGTGGAGAACACCGGAGCGCGGATCAGCGGAGATGCCCTGCCCCACCTGTTTGAAGCCTTTTACCGGGAGGAGGGTTCCCGGAACCGGAGCACCGGCGGCAGCGGACTGGGGCTCTATCTGGTGAAAATGATCCTGGACCGGCACGGCGCGGTGTGTACCATTGAGAATACGGAGGAAGGGGTAAAAGCGACTGTAAGGTTTTAGTTTTCTGCCCATTCCGGACTTTCTTCCGCAGATGTGACCGTTTCAAGTATACGCTGAGACATCGTACAAGCGGAGAAGCTGCATAGATCAGGCCGAGGAGGTTGCGTATGGCGAAAAAAATCCTGGTTCATGGTTCTGGACACAAGGCGGCAAGCTGGAAGGAAACGGTCTCCTGCATGGATGGCAAAGAGGAGCTGCTGTGTCCGGACCTGTGTGCCCTGCTTGCCGGGAAAACAGCAAGCTATCCGAGCCTCTATGGGGCGTTTGCAGAATACTGTGATCACGTCGGCAGGGCGGTCCATCTGTGCGGTCTTTCACTGGGCGGTATCCTGGCGCTGAACTATGCGCTGGACTTCCCCGAAAAGGTAAAAACGCTGGTCCTGATCGGGACGCCTCATAAAATTCCCAAGGCGGCGTTCGGTATCCAAAACCTGATTTTCCGCTTTCTGCCCAGATCCGTTTTTGACACCATGGCCTTTGATAAAGAGAGCACGTTTGTCTTGGGCAATTCCATGAAGAAGCTGGATTTCAGCGGCAGAGTGCGCGGTATGCGGTGTCCCGTCCTCATCATCTGCGGGGAAAAGGACCGTTCGAATATCCGCTCCGCCCAATACCTGTCGCAGAACATCCCTGGCGCGGAATTACAGCTTATCGAACATACCGGCCATGTTGTGAATGAAGAAAACCCAAAGGCGCTGGCCGAGCGCCTGAACAAATTCTATTCCCTGCATCCCTGACTGCTCCGCCAATCTATATGGAAGAAAACGAGTCCGCCGCAAAACAGAAGTGTTCTGCGGCGGACTTTTTGCAAGATATTTCCCGGTGTCCGCTTCTCCACACAAACCACACATAATCTCCAACTCCCCTCCACACAGCCATGGTATCCTTTCCGTATCCCAAGCAGAAAGGATACCGATCACATGGAAATCAACATTCAAAACGTCAGCATGACCTACCCCAGCGGAAAACAGGCCCTGCAGAACCTGAGTCTGGAGCTCCGGTCTCCCAGCCTCATCGGCCTGCTGGGGCCAAACGGCGCGGGCAAGTCCACTCTGATGAAGCTGCTGGTGGCCGCCCTGCTCCCCACATCCGGCTCCATTCTGGTGGACGGACAGCCCCTTCTCAAGACGGAGCGGCAGCTGAAGGCCCAGCTGGGCTATCTTCCCCAGGATTTCGGGTTGTTCAACGAGCTCACCGTGGCCCAGTTCCTGGACTATATGGCCGCCCTGAAGGGGCTGCGGGACTCCGGAACAGCCGTCCGCGAGGTGATCCGGACGGTCAATCTGGAGGGGCAGGCCCGCGCCCGCATCCGCAGCCTGTCCGGCGGACAGCGCCAGCGGGTGGGCATCGCCCAGGCCCTGCTGGGCGCCCCTCCCCTCCTGATCCTCGATGAGCCGACGGTGGGGCTGGACCCGGAGGAGCGCATCCACTTCCGCAACCTGTTCTCCCGCACAGCCCAGGACCGGCTGGTACTGCTGTCCACCCACATTATCGAGGACGTGCAGTCGGTGTGTGACCGGCTGGTGGTCATCGACCACGGGCAAATCCTGTTCACCGGCACGCCGGAGCAGTTGATTCAGGCGGCAGAGGGCCATGTGGGCGTGTTCTGGGAACGGGAAGCCGGTCAGGAGCAGGGCCTGCACATCACCGCCCGGGTCAACACCAGCCAGGGCGTCCGATGCCGCGCAGTGGCGGACGCGCTGCCCGCCTATGTCCAGCGGTCGGAACCGTCTCTGGAGGACGCCTACCTCTATCTCATCTCACGGGAGGCGGTACAATGAAGCTCCTGCGTCTGTTCCCCCTGGAGCTGGGACGGCTTCTGCACAGCCGCATGACCTGGCTCATCGTTCTTCTGACCGTCATCTCCCCCGCAGTAGGACTCGTCCTCTACAAGCCGGCCATTGCCAGCACCATGCTCTCCATGTACCTGGCCAATCCGGCCCTGGCCGGAGGGGCGGCGGGCGGTATTCTCTTCGGCCTGCTCACAGTATATGAGCTGGACCGGGCCGGCCGCAGCCGTGTGGAGGTGCTTACCAATGCGGTTGTTTCTCCTCTAGCCGCGGCGCTGGTACGCCTGCCGGCCCTGCTGGCGGCAGCCGGACTGGCGCTGGTCCTCACCATGCTGGTGTGGCTTCCCATCAGCTGTGGGCTGATCGGCTC
>NZ_CAKVVF010000084.1:6868-8956 GCF_934833455.1 Oscillibacter sp. KLE 1728 | reverse complement strand
TGGGTCGTGGTCGATCTGATCCGCCAGGGAGTTGATGAGGCGGATGATCCGCTTGGCCACTGCATACCCCGGCGCCGCCTTGGCGCCGAACAGGAACGTGTGGGGCTGCGTGATGGCGTTGGGGTCGTCCTGGAGCTTCTGGTACAATGCGATGATGTGCAGCACGTTCAAAAGCTGCCGCTTATACTCGTGGAGCCGCTTCACCTGAACGTCGAAGATGGCGTCCGGGTTCAGCTCCACGCCCCGGGTCTTCTTGGCATGGGCGGCGAAGGCCGCCTTGTTGGCCCGCTTGATGGCACCCAGCCTCTCCAGAACAGAGGCGTCATCGGCATAGTCATCCAGCTTTTTCAGGGCCTGGGGGTGCAGCAGATAGTCGTCCCCGCCGGTCAGGTCCCGGATCAGGCCGTCCAGTCCGGGGTTGATCTCACTGAGCCAGCGGCGGTGGTCAATGCCGTTGGTGACGTTCCGGAATTTCCAGGGCTCCATGCCGTAGGCGTCCCTGAAAACGTCCTTTTTCAGGATCTCGGAGTGTAGGCCGCTGACGCCGTTGACCGCCATGCCGCCGGCGATGCAGAGGTTGGCCATGCGGACCTGACCGCCCCAGACGATGGCCATTTTCTCCGTCTTCTTGGGGTCGTGGTAGAAGTCCTCCACCTTCTTCTGCCAGCGGCGGGAGATCTCTAGGATAATCTGCCACACCCGGGGCAGCAGGAATTCCACCAGGCTCTGGGGCCAGCGTTCCAGCGCCTCCGAAAGGACCGTGTGGTTGGTGTAGGCCACGGATCTCGTGGTGATGTCCCACGCCTCATCCCAGTCCATGCCGGCGTCGTCGATCAGGATCCGCATCAGCTCCGGGATCACCAGGGCCGGGTGGGTGTCGTTGATCTGGATGACGTTCTTCTCATGGAAGTTCTTCATGGTGCCGTACAGTTCGGTGTGCTTGGCGGCGATGGACTGGAGGGTGGCGGACACGAAGAAGTACTGCTGTTTCAGCCGCAGAGACTTGCCCTCCAGATGATTGTCCTCCGGATAGAGGACCTTGGCAATGGTCTCTGCCATGGCCTCGTCCTCCGCGGCCTTCAGGTACTCGCCCCGGGAGAACAGGGACATATCCACCGGCTGGGTGGACCGGGCGTCCCACAGCCGCAGGACATTCACATGCTCCGTGCCGTAGCCGGCGATCTCCATGTCGCAGGGCACGGCCTGGACCACCGTGGCGTCCTCATTGACGATGTGCAGGTGGCCGTTGTCCCAGAACTCCCGCACGGTGCCGCCGAAGCGGACCTCCTGGGTCTCCGCGGGCTTTGGCATCAGCCAGGCCGCGCCCAGGTCCTTCCAGTTGTCCGGCAGCTCTACCTGCTGGCCCTCCACGATCTTCTGCTTGAAGATGCCCAGCTCGTAGCAGATGGAATAGCCGGTGGCCGGGATCTCCAGCGTAGTCATGGAGTCTAGATAGCAGGCGGCCAGGCGGCCCAGGCCGCCGTTGCCCAGGGCGGCGTCCGGCTCGATCTCAAAGATGTCGGCCGCCTTGAAGCCCAGGTGCTCCAGCGCCTCCCGCAGCTGGGGCAGCAGCCCTAGGTTATAGGCATTCTTCATCAGGCTGCGGCCCATCAGAAACTCCAGAGACAGGTAGTGCACCTGCCGGGCATGCTGCTGGCGGGCCTTCTGACGGGTCTCCACCTCCCGCAGAGCCATCATGTCCCGCAGGACCAGGGCGCTGGCCCGCATCATCTCTCCATCCGTGGCCTCCGCCGCCGTCTTTCCGAAGCTGACCATCAGCTTGGCGGTGAGGGCGTTCTCCAGGGTCTGTGTGGTAATTGGTGTCATGCGTCTCCTTACTCCGCCGGCTCCTGTTTCCCGGCGGTCCCCTTCTTGGGTTTGGTCTCTTTCTTGGCAGGCGTCCTCCTGCCGCTTTTGGCGGCCGTCTTTTTGGCGGCCGGTTTCTTGGCTGCCGTCCGCTTTCTGGCGGCAGGCTTCTTCTCCGGTGCGGCCGGAGCGGCCTCCTCAGCCGCCGGCTCGGCGGACGATTGTGCCGCTTCCGCGGTCGGCTGCGGAGCAGGTTCGTCAGATGCGGGCTCCGCCGCTTCC
>NZ_CAKVVF010000084.1:0-6768 GCF_934833455.1 Oscillibacter sp. KLE 1728 | reverse complement strand
CTTCCGCGGGAGCGGATTCCTCCGCCGGGGCGGACTCTTCTGTCCGGACGGGCTCCTCCGCAGGGGGCCAAGGCTGGCCGGTGACGGTGCTGTAAATGTGCAGGTACTCCCCCGCGCTCCGGGCCCAGCTGAAATCGCAGGCCATAGCCCGCGCCCGCAGCCGGGCGAAGGCGTCGGGATAGTCCTTGTAAAGATACACCGCCTCCCGGATCACATACAGCATATCACTGCCGGCGTAATTTGCAAAGGTAAATCCGTTGCCGGCGTCCCTCCAGGACTCGTACGGGCTGACGGTGTCCTTCAGTCCGCCGGTCTCCCGGACGATGGGCACGGTGCCGTACCGCATGGCGATCATCTGACTCAAGCCGCAGGGCTCGCTCTTGGAGGGCATCAGGAACAGATCCGCGCCTGCATAGATGGCCATGGACAGCTCCTCGTTGTAGTCCAGGCGCACGGCCATGCGGCCGGAATACTGCTGGGCTGCCCACTGGAAGAACTCCTCGTACTTCCGGTCCCCCTTGCCCAGGATCACCATCTGCAGGGGCAGCTCCATCATGTCGTGGAGCACCTCGCACACCAGATCCAGGCCCTTGTGGGACACCAGGCGGCTGACGATGCCCACGATGGGAACGTAGGGCTCCTGCCGCAGGCCCATGAGCTTCTGCAGCTCCGCCTTGTCCGCCTGCTTGCCCGCCATGTCCGCCGCGCTGTAATTGACGGCGATGTGGGGATCCGCGGCGGGGTCATACCGCTTCACGTCGATGCCGTTCAGCACGCCGGAGAGCTTGTAGCCGCAACGGCGCATGATGCCGTCCAGCCGGTGGGCGAAGTAGGGCATCTTCAGCTCGTTGGCGTAAGTAGGAGAGACGGCGTTGACGGCGTCGGCGCACAAAATGGCGCCCTTCAGCAGGTTCACGTCCCCGTCCATCAGAATGGTGCCGTCATCCGCCCAGCCGTGGTCCAGGCCGAACAGGTCCCCCAGGGTCTGGCGGCCGTAGCGGCCCTGGTACTCAATATTATGAATGGAGAGCACGGTCCGGATACTCCGGAACCGCTCCTCCCGCACGCTGTCGTCCTTCAGATAGATGGGCACCAGGGCGGTCTGCCAGTCGTTGCAGTGGATGACCTCCGGCCAGAACCTCAGGTGGGGCAGCATCCGCACCACGGCCCGGGAGAAAAATCCGAACCGCTCGCCGTCGTCCATGTAGCCGTACAACTCCGGACGCCGGAAATACTGCTCGTTGTCCAGGAAGTACCAGGTGACGCCGTCCCGTTCCATGGAGAACAGCCCGCAGTAGCTGTGGCGCCAGGCCAGGTCCACATAGTCGTAGCATTCAAAATGCAGCTGGTCGCTGAATTTCTCCTTCACCTTCTGGTACAGGGGCAGCACCACCGCCACATCCGCGCCCTGGGCCGCCAGCGCCGCAGGCAGGGAGCCCGCCACATCCGCAAGGCCTCCGGTTTTGCAGAACGGAACCGCCTCGCTGGCCGCATATAAAATCTTCATAGTCCTCTCCTTTCACGCTCATGCGCCCCGCCCTCCGGCAGGGTCAGGGACCGGCGGGACTCCGTCAGCCGGAGCCCCGCCCGTCTATTCGCCGTCCTGGAAGCCTTCCTCCCGCACTCACACCTGACTGCCCTTGGCCAGCACGATGGGATACGAGCTGTGTCCCATCAGCGTCCGGTCCGGCAGGATTTCTACATTTTTATCCGCGATCAGATGGGACACCGCCGCGCCCCGGCGCACCGCCGTCTCCTTGAAGAGCACGCAGTTGCGCACCACAGCGCCGGCCTCCACCACCACGCCGGGGAAGAGGATGGAGTTCTCCACCACGCCCTCGATGTTGCAGCCGTCTGCGATCAGGGAGTTCTCGCAGTAGCCGTCGGGTCCGATGTAGGCGGAGGACTTGTCAGTGGCCTTGGCCCGGATGGGCCGCTCGGCACAGAACAGCTCCGCCCGGATGGCCGGGTCCAGCAGCTGCATACTGCGGTCGTAATACTCCTGTACAGAGCGGATCTGCGCCGCGAAGCCGCCCCAGATGTATCCCTGGAGCTTCAGGCTGTCCTTCCGGGCCTGGAGCACGTCCCGCCGCAGGCTGTACTGATCCCGGGTGGCGCACTCGTCCACCAGATCCAGCAGCAGCCTGGTGGAGAGGATGTACACTTCCAGCCCCCGGTAGCCCCTGGGCCGGTGGAGGTGATACAACACATCCGTGACGCGGCCGGTGCCGTCCAGCTCAAAATAGGTGCCGTTCTCCGTCTCAAAGCTGTCGTTGCCGCAGACTACGGTGATGTCCGCGCCGGACTTGATGTGCTGGTCATAGATGTCGGACAGGGGCAGGTTCACCACCAGGTCGCCGTCCATAAGCACCACATAGTCCCGGCGGATCTCCTCCAGATAGGAGCGGACGCCCGCCAGGGCCTCCATCTTGCCCCGGAAGACCGCCGCCTCGCCCCAGTGCTGCTTGTATGCAAAGGGGGGCAGGATCTTCAAGCCGCCCCGCTTGCGGGACAGGTCCCAGTCCTTGCCGGTGCCCAAGTGGTCCAGCAGGCTCTGATAATGGCCGTGAAGCACCACACCCACGTCCGTGACACCGGCGTTCACCAGGTTGGACAGGGCGAAGTCCACCGCCCGGTACCTCCCGCCGAAGGGGATGGACGACGCGGAGCGGATCTCCCCCAGCTCCCGCAGGTCATTGCGCTTTTCATAGGAAAAGATGATCCCGTGCATGCCGTTCATCTGGACACCTCCTCGCCGTTCTTGTTCAGCATCACGCCGGGGCGCACCCGCTTCTCATCCTCCAGGACGCAGCCCGGCGCCAGCACCGTCAGGCCCCAGGGATCCGGCGCCGTCTCCTCCGGCGTGCCGCCCAGGCGGCAGTTGCGGCCGATGCGGCAGCCCTCGCCCAGGATAGCGTATTCCACCACGGCGCCGGGCTCCACGGTCACCCCGGGGAACAGGACGGAGTAGGACACCCGGGCCCCCTCCCCCACGGTGACATTGGGAGCCAGGACGGAGTTCTCCACCGTCCCCTCCAGATCGCTGCCCCGGTTGAAGGCACTGTGGCTGATCTGGCAGCGGCGGCCCAAAAAGGCCGGCGGCGCGTTGACGGACCGGGCGTAAATGGGCCAGGACTCGTCCAGCAGGTCCAGGCCCGACTCCGGGGAGAGCATATCCATGTTGGCGTCCCACAGGGACTCCAGCGTCCCCACGTCCTTCCAGTAACCGCTGAAGCGGTAGGCGGCCATCCGTTCTCCATCCCCCAGCATGGCGGGGATCACATTTTTGCCGAAGTCATTTTCGGAGTTAGGGTTGGCCTCGTCAGCCTCCAGATACCGCCGCAGGGTCTTCCAGGTGAAGACGTAGATGCCCATGGACGCCAGATTGCTCTTGGGCTCCTTGGGCTTCTCTGCGAACTCCGTGATGAGGTCGTTCTCGTCCACGCTCATGATGCCGAAGCGGGACGCCTCCGACCACGGCACCTCCATGACGGAGATCGTGCAGGCGGCGCCCACGGCCTTATGGCGCTCCACCATCTTGGAGTAATCCATCTTGTAGATGTGGTCGCCGGAGAGGATCACCACATACTCCGGGTCATACAGGTTGATGAACCCGATGTTCTGATAGATGGCGTTGGCGGTGCCCTTGTACCAGGTGCCGCCCTTGCTGCCCATGTAGGGCGGCAGGATGTGGACGCCGCCGGTGGACCCGTCCAGGTCCCAAGGCACGCCGCTGCCGATGTAGCTGTTCAACTCCAGGGGCCGGTACTGGGTCAGCACGCCCACGGTGTCGATGCCGGAATTGGTGCAGTTGGACAGGGGAAAGTCGATGATGCGGTATTTCCCGCCGAAGGGCACGGCGGGCTTGGCCATGTCGCCGGTGAGGACGTACAGGCGGCTGCCCTGGCCGCCGGCCAGCAGCATGGCGATGCACTCTTTTTTCATGTCTTTTCCAACTCCTTTGCCTGTTGTTTCTTCCTGGGTCTGGGGAACGTCCCCTCGCCCCGCAGGAACACCGCACCGAAGGCCGGGATCCGGATGGCGGCGGAGCATTCCTTTCCATGGGAGGGCACGGCCTCCACCATCACCGCCTCAGAATCGCCGAAACCGTCGCCGCCGTATGCGGGGTCATCGGTATTGAACACGGGCACATACCGCCTGTGGGGCGGCACGCCCATCCGATAGTTCGTATAGGTGTTGGGCGAGAAGTTCACCGCGCACATAAGGTCGCGGCCCTTCTTGTCCCTGCGCAGAAACACCACCACGTTGTTGTGGTTGTCGTCCGGCACCAGCCATTCAAAGCCCGCCCAGTCGAAGTCGACCTCCCACAAAGCCGCCGTCTTTTTATAAAAGGCGTTGATCTCCCGGAAGAACTTCCGGAGCTTCTGATTCTCTGGTCGGTCCAGCAGGTACCAGTCCAGCTGCCCGTCGGAGTCCCACTCGTGCCACTGGCCGATCTCCGCCCCCATAAACAGCAGCTTCTTCCCCGGGTGGGCCAGGAGATAGGCGTAGAAGCCTCTCAGGCACCGCAGCTGGTTGTCGTAGTCCCCGGGCATCTTCCCCACGATGGACCCCTTCATGTGGACCACCTCATCGTGGGAGATGGGCAGCACAAAGTTCTCAGAAAAGGCATACATCATGGAGAAGGTGATGTCCTTGTGGTTGTACTGGCGGAAATAGGGATCCAGCTTCAAATAGTGGCACATGTCGTTCATCCAGCCCATGTTCCACTTCAGATTGAAGCCCAATCCCCCCACGTCCGGCGGGCGGGTCACCAGGGGCCAGGCGGTGGACTCCTCGGCGATCATCAGCACGCTTGGGTCCGTCTGGAAGGCCATGGTGTTCAGCTCCCGCAGAAACTCGATGGCCTCCAGGTTCTCGTGTCCACCGTACTGATTGGGGGTCCAGGCTCCGCCCTGGCGGTCGTAGTCCAGGTACAGCATGGAGGCCACCGCGTCCACCCGCAGGCCGTCGATGTGGTACTCTTCCAGCCAGAAGCGGGCGGAGGAGAAGAGAAAGCTCTTCACCTCGGGCCGGCCGTAGTCGAAGACCCGGGTGCCCCAGGCGGCGTGCTCCCGCTTGTTGGGATCGCTGTACTCATAGCAGTAGGTGCCGTCGAATTCGTAGAGGCCCTGAGCGTCCTTGCAGAAGTGGGAGGGCACCCAGTCCAGCAGCACCAGGATGCCGTTTTTATGCATGTGGTTCACGAACCACATGAAGTCCTTGGGCGTGCCGAACCGGGAGGTTGGGGCGAAGTACCCGGTGCACTGATAGCCCCAGGAGTCGTCCAGGGGGTGCTCCGTCACCGGCAGCAGTTCGATGGCGGTGTAGCCCATATCCTTCACATAGGCGGCCAGATCCTTCGCCAGGTCCTTGTAGTCGATGAAGTCCCCGTTCCCCCGCTTTTTCCAGGAGCCCAGATGGACCTCATAGATATTCAGCGGTGATGTATAGACCGGGTGCTTGGCCTTCTTCTCCCGGAAAGCGCCGTCCGTCCACTTGAATCCGCTGATGTCATACAGCTTGCTGGCTGTCGCCGGCCGGGTCTCTGTGTGGAAGCCGTAGGGGTCCGCCTTCTGGCGGACCTGGCCGTCCGCCCCCCGCACCGCATATTTATAGGAAGTATAGACCGGCAGGTCCGGCAGAAAGCCCTCCCAGATCTCGCCCTTACGGGCGAGGGGGGCCGCTCCCTCCTCCCAGTCGTTGAAGTCGCCCACGACGGACACCGCCTCCGCATGGGGGGCCCAGACCCGGAACGTCCAGCCATCTCTGCCCCGCTTTTTGGCAGGGTGGGCGCCGAACCAGCGCCAGCCGTCCGTCATCGTCCCCTGGTGGAAACGGTCCGCCTGTCCTTGTTTTGCCATGGCAGCAGCTCCTCTCCCCGCCGCGGAGTATCCCCGGCAGGCTCGTCATTCTTAGAGTAAAGCGTTTGCGCGGAATCTGGATATGCATATAATTGTTTATATTATACTTCCTGGGAAAAATACCGTCAAGGATGGTCCTGTCGAAAAAGGGCGGCACAAGTTGGTGGGATTTCCCAGTTTTTTCCCGTATTTTCACAAGAATGTTTGGTGCTTTTTGTGGGATTGGTCAGGATTTTTCCCGGAACTTTCCGCTTTTTAATCTCGTCTGAACAGAGGAAAAATTTTCCGCCCGTGTTGGGCGGAACGGAAAGGAAGAATCCCATGAAATCCCGCTCTCTGTTCTGTGCGGCACTGGCCGTGCTGCTGCTCCTGCTCTCCGCCTGCGGTCATCCGGCACCAGAGGCCAGCGGAGCCGCAGCGGAAGGGCTCTCCGCCACGGACACCATCACGCCGGAGGAAGGCGTCGCCATTCTGGAAAAGCAGCTGGGCGCAGTGGACGAGGCCACCGGCAATGTGATGTCCTACGGCTACGAAGGGCCGCTTACTCTGGACGGAGTGGACTATTACAACTACCGGGTCTCCTGGCTGGTGGACGGCGATCACCTGTCCTATCTCACCAACTATCTGGTATCCACCGACGGGCTGGTGGTCCAGGAGTACCTGCCGGAGACGGATTGATTGCCAAATGAAACCACCCGCCGGGCCTGCATAGCCAAACAAATCCTGCGGATACTAGCTTTTGCCAAGCAGAATCATCCTGAAAAATCTGAAAGACAAAAGGAGTTTTCGATATGAAGGCAACTGGAATCGTGCGGCGGATTGATGACTTGGGACGTGTCGTGATTCCCAAGGAGATTCGCCGTACCATGCGGATCCGGGAGGGAGACCCCCTGGAGATTTACAC
>NZ_CAKVVF010000083.1:0-9009 GCF_934833455.1 Oscillibacter sp. KLE 1728 | reverse complement strand
CGCCCACGGAGTAGCCGGGGAAGTTGTAGTGGTGCATATACCGCTTCTCCGTCTCCTCCCAGATGGTGTCCAGCTTCTGGTTGGCGGAGAGGGTGTCCAGGGTGCAGACGGAAAGCACCTGGGTCTGGCCGCGGGTGAAGAGGCCGGAGCCGTGGGTCCGGGGCAGCACGCCCACCTCGGCGGCCAGGGGCCGGATCTCGTTCTTCTGGCGGCCGTCCACGCGGTGGCCCTCCAGAAGCCACTGCTTGACGATCTTCTTCTGGAACTTGTAGGTGAACTCCTCCAGGTACTGGTCCATATCCGGATATTCCTCCAGATACTTCTCGTGCCACTTCTCGATCATGGCGTTCCAGCGGGCCTCCCGGATGTTCTTGTCGTCGGTGTCCATGGCGGCCTTGGCCTCGTCCATGAAGTCCGCCACGATCTTGTCGAACAGCTCCTGGTTGAAATCCGCGTGAGGATACTCAAACTTGGGCTTGCCCACCTCGGAGACCATCTGATCGATCAGGGCGATGATCTTCTGGTTCTCCTCATGGGCCATCTTGATGGCCTCGAACATCTTGTCGTTGGGGACCTCGTTGGCGCCGGCCTCGATCATGACCACCTTTTTGCGGGTGGAGACCACGGTGACGTCCAGGTCGCTGACCTTGCGCTGCTCGCTGTCGGGGTTGAACACCAGCTTGCCGTCCACAAGGCCCACCTTCAGGGCGCCCACGGGGCCGTTCCAGGGGATGTCGGAGATGGCCAGGGCGGCGGAGGTGCCGATCAGGGCGGCGATCTCTGGCGTGCAGTCGTGGTCCACGCTCATGACCGTGCACATGACGGACACGTCATTGCGGAAGTCGGAGGGGAACAGGGGCCGGATGGGCCGGTCGATGACACGGCTGGTTAGGATGCCCTTCTCGCCGGGGCGGCCCTCCCGCCGGTTGAAGGAACCGGGGATGCGGCCCACGGAGTACAGCTTCTCCTCAAAATCTACGCTCAGGGGGAAGAAGTCGATGCCGTCCCGGGGGCGGGGCGCCGCAGTGACGCAGCAGAGCACCCGGGTGTCGCCGTAGCCCACCATGACGGCGGCGTTGGCCAGCTCCGCCAGCTTGCCCACCTCCATGGTCAGGGGGCGGCCCGCCAGCTCCATCTCGTACTTGTGGTAGTTGGGGAATTGTCTCTTGGTGATAATGGTTGACATGTCTGGTCTCCTTTTTCGTATGATCTCCGCGGGAGCCAAACCATTTAGCACTTGAAGCAACGGCCGGATCCCCGGTCCCTCCTTCAACTGCTAAAAGATCGGCCTGCCCGCGGGCGTTGAAAGAATGCGGGAAGAGGGTGGTGCGGCAAAGGCGCACCACCCTCCACATTGACTCACTTCCGGATGCCCAGCTTGGCGATGAGGGCACGATAGCGCTCGATGTCCTTCTTCTGGAGGTAGTCCAGCAGACGGCGGCGCTTGCCGACCATCTGCAGCAGGCCGCGGTTGGAATGCTTGTCCTGGGGGTTGTTCCGCATGTGCTCGGTCAGCACGTTGATCCGCTCGGTGAGGATGGCCACCTGGACCTCGGGAGAGCCGGTGTCCCCCTCGTGGGTGCGGTTGGCGTCGATGATCGCGGTCTTCTGTTCTTTGCGCAGCATGAAAATTTCCACCTTTCTTCATATATACCCGCAGGGCTGCGCCCCGGGATCGGTGAAAGTCCACGGAGCGAAGGGCTGGGGCCGCACATACACGTGCTGTTGCATGATACCACAGAAATTCCCAGTTGTAAAGATAAAAATGTGGAGTTTTCCCCGGATCGGCGGAAAATTCCCCGTTTTTGTCCCCCGAATGGGCTTGACAAACCGCTTCTTCTCATGATAATCTAACCGTACTAATACGGTTAATACAGTTGCAGGGGCTGCACCGCGGCCCCGCGGAAGGGAAGGTGAGCGGATGATCAGCCTGAATTATCGGGACTCCCGGCCCATTTACGAGCAGATCCGGGACGGACTGCGGAAGCTGATCGTCACCGGTGCGCTGAGCGCGGACGAAAAGCTGCCCTCAGTGCGGGCGCTGGCCGCCCAGCTGGCCATCAATCCCAATACCATCCAGCGAGCTTATAACGAGCTGGAGGGCGAGGGATACATCTACTCGGTCCCCGGCAAGGGAAGCTTCGCCGCCGCGAACGCGGCGGCGGACTCCGCCCGGCGGGCGGAGCTGCTGACCCAGGTGCGGGAGCTCCTCTCCGAGCTGCGGTATCTAGGGGTAAGCCAGCAGGAGCTGCTGAATCTGGTGAAGGAGGCGAGTCCGTCATGATCGAAGTGAATGGCCTGGTGAAGCGGTTCGACGGCTTCGCAGCCCTGGACGGTGCCGCGCTGTCGGTGCCGGCGGGCAGCGTCTACGGCCTGGTGGGTCCCAACGGCGCCGGTAAGTCCACCCTGATCCGCCACCTGACGGGCATCTTCCGCCAGGACGCGGGCACGGTGCGCATCGGCGGCGAGGATGTGTGGGAGAACGCCGCCCTGAAGGCGCGGATCGCCGCCATCCCTGACGACTGGTACTACTTCCTTCAGTCCTCCATTCGGGATATGATGCGCTTTTACCGCGGATTTTATCCCGCTTTTTCCATGGAGCGGTATGAAAAGCTGAAGGAGGTCTTTCAGCTGGATGAAAAACGGCCTATCCGCCGCCTCAGCAAGGGTATGCAGAAGCAGGCGGCCTTCTGGCTGGCCCTGTGCTGCATGCCGGACTACCTGATTCTGGATGAGCCGGTGGACGGTCTGGACCCGGTGATGCGCCGGCAGGTGTGGTCTCTGGTGCTGGCGGATGTGGCCCAGCGAGGCACCACGGTGCTGGTTTCTTCCCACAACCTGCGGGAGCTGGAGGACGTCTGCGACCACGTGGGCATCATGGACCACGGCCGCGTGCTGCTGGAGCGATCCCTGGCCCAGCTGCAGGACAACATGGTAAAGCTGCAGGTGGTGTTCCCCGACGGGATGACGGAGGTGCCGTCGGACCTGCCGGTGCTCCACGCCAGCCAAATCGGCCGCATCCATACCTTCATCATGCGGATGAGCGCCCAGGAGGCAGAGGACCGTCTGGCGGCGTACAGTCCCCTGCTGGTGGACGCAGTGCCCCTGACCCTGGAGGAGATCTTTATTTATGAACTGGGAGGTGCGGACTATGCAGTCAAAGACATCGTACTTTAACGCCACGCTGTTCCGCAAGAACCTGACCCGGTTCTGGCCGCTGTGGGGCCTGGCGTCCTTTGTCGGCGCTCTGTTCCCTCTGGCGGTGCTGCTGGATATGGTGCACCGGGGCTGGAACGTCCTCTCCGCACCGGACTTCACCGGTATGTACTATGATGCGGTGAGCGCCGTGCCCGTCATCAATCTGGTCTACGCCGCCCTCTGTGCCATGGCGGTGTGGAGCTATCTATACAACGCCCGCAGCGTGGGGCTGATGCACACCCTGCCTATCCGGCGGGAAGGGCTGTTCCTCACCAACTTCCTCTCCGGCCTCTCCATGACCCTGATTCCCTACGCGGTCACCGGGGTCCTGTGCGTCGTGGTCTCCCTGTGCGGCGGGGCCTTTGACGCCAAGGGGCTGGCCGTCACCGTCCTGGCAGTGCTGGGTGAGAGCTTCTTCTACTTCTCCAGCGCCACCTTCGTGGCCTTCATCACCGGCAACGCCTTCGCCATGCCGCCGCTGTACGCCCTGCTCCACTTCCTGGCGGTGCTGCTGGACTGGCTGATCTCCTCCTTCGCCCAAGGGTTCATCTTCGGCTTTTCCACTTATTACACCGGGGTGGTGGAATGGCTCTCCCCCACCGTGTATCTGGTCAACAACGTCCGGTGCGCCCGGCAGTATGTGGAGGTCCAGCAGACGTTCCCCGATGGAACGCCTTACACCTCCCGCCTTTTGACCTCCGCAGACCTGGAGAGCTTCTGGCTGATCGGCGTCTACGCCCTGGTAGGACTGGCGCTGGCTGCCCTGGCCCTCATCCTCTACCGCAGGCGCCGCAGTGAGACCGCCGGCGACGTGGTGGCCGTGGGCTGGCTGCGGCCGGTGTTCCGGTACGGTGTGGCAGGGCTCTGTGCCCTGCTGGGCGGCCAGTTCCTCTACTCCCTGTTCTGGTATGGCTTCCAGCAGGGGGAATACTACGACACGCTGCCCATGGTGGTCTGCCTGCTGGCGGCAGGGGCCATCGGGTATTACGGCGCCTCCATGCTGCTGGCCAAGGCCTTCAAGGTGTTCCGGGGCAGCTGGAAGGGCCTGGGCATTGTGCTGGCGGGCTGTGCCCTGGTCTGCTGTGTGCTGCATTTCGACCTGCTGGGTGTGGCGGACCGGGTGCCGGAGGCCTCCCAGATCCAGACCCTGGAGATCCGGATTGCCGACAACACCTACACGCTCACGCCGGAGAAGGACGCGGACCTGCTGGAGCAGGTCAGGGCCCTCCATCAAACGGTGGTTGCCGACGAATCCTATGTTCGGGAGATGGAGGCCCGCAGATCTTCCACCTGGTCTGAGGATGAGACCCCCAACACGGCATACACCGGCCTGAATCTCACCTATACTCTGAAAAGCGGCACCCGGATAGACCGCTGGTACTCCCTGCTCATTACCCGGGACCGACTGGCCCAGCCAGAGACCTATGATTATCTGCTGGACCAGTTCGTGAACAGCGATACTGTAAAAGCCCGGCGCCTCCATCTGGATGACGATTTCTGGACGGTGAGCGGCGGCAGCCTGTACATTGACACTCGTGGCGAGGGCTACGAACTGGGCAGCCGGGAGGGTGACGCCATTCTCAAGGCAGTGGGCCGGGATCTGACCGCCGGGAACTGGGGGGATTACGACTGGTTCTCCGGCGACAGCGGCAGCAGCTATGCCATGGACCTGGGGCTGGACTTTGAAAGTGCAGACAAGGAGCGTTACGACTGGATCTCTGTCCATGTGACCCCTGCCATGACGGAGACGGTGGACTGCCTGGAGCGCCTCGGCCTGGTGACGAGGGCAGATCTCGTCACCTACCGGCAGCTGTATCCGGAGGACTATGGGGCGGACGGCTCCTCCATCTGGCAGGAGGTTCCGCACACGGGTGAGAATGCGGTGGTCTACACGGAGGACACCACTTCCGCCATGGTCTCCCCGGCATGAGGGGGGCAAGAACGCGGCGGCGCCGGAATCCCCGTTTTGCCGCTTTATGCCTGCTGCTGATCTTTGCCGCTGTGGGCGCCGCCGTCTGGCTGTGGGCCGGCCGGGGCCTTCCGGGAGAGGGCGTGGAGGTGCCGGACTATGTGCAGGCGGACCTCCTCACCGTGAACCCCTGGTCCCGGCCCGGCACGCCCCTGGAGAAGATCGATGGGATTGTGATCCACTACGTGGGCAACCCCGGCACCACGGCGAAGGCCAACCGGAACTACTTTGAATCCCTGTCCTCCGGGGAGACGGAGACATACGCCTCCAGCCACTTCATCGTGGGGCTGGAGGGTGAGGTCATCCAGTGCATTCCCCTGACGGAGATCGCCTACGCCTCCAATATCCGCAACGAGGACACCGTGGCCATCGAGGTCTGCCACCCGGACGAGACCGGGGCATTCTCCCCGGCCGCCTACCAGCAGGTGGTGGAGCTGACGGCCTGGCTGTGCCGGACCTTCGATCTGGATCCGGACACTGATGTGATCCGCCACTACGACGTGACGGAGAAGCTGTGTCCCCTCTATTATGTGGAGCATCCGGATGCCTGGGATGCCTTCCGGGCAGACGTTGCAGCAGAGATGGAGCGCCAGACCGAAGTCTCCTGACACGGAGCTTCAAAAATTTTTTGGTCCTCCGTGAAACAAAACGGCATTCTTGATCGTCTTATAAAGCAGAGGGAGATTTTACATCAAAGGGGGCCTTTTTCCATGGAGCAAAATCCGGCTGCCGCCACGCTCTGGCGCATGTGGGTGGATACCAAGCGGCGCATTGTCTCCTTCCACGAGGAGAAGGACTGCCAGCTGCTGGAGTTCCGCAGCCACGAGATGTTTTTGAGCTGCGTGGACCAATACGCCTGCAAGCAATACCGTTATCAATGACCCTGCGGGGCCTTTTCGTCCATATCCCGGCGGCTTCAGCCGCCTAAGGAGGCTTTTTGATCCATGTGGCAAAAACGCGGGCCAGCACTGCTGTGTCTCCTGCTGGCCACCGCACTGACGGTCTTTGCCGCCGCCCGCTCCCCCGCCGCTCCGCCCGGCGAAGTCCCTCCTCCGCAGACGCTGGAGGAGGAATCCCTGCTCTATGAAGAGACGCCGGTCCAGATTATCTCCCTGTTGGACCTGGAGCCGGTGGATACCCGGGCGTCTGCCAATCCCGTCCGGGTGGGGGGCGGCACCCTGGACCCTGTGGACCAAGCGGAGATGGCATCCGTTCTGGCGGAATGTACATTAAAAGACAACACCATCGTCAGGCTCTACGTTACAGCGGAGGGCCTGATCGATGGCGCTTTTTTGCGCCCTGGCGCCGGGTGGATCCGATTTGCCCGCCTGTACCGCGGCGCGGACCAGGGCCCCAATTACGCGGAAACCGCCGCCCTTACCGCCTGCTCCGGTATTCTGGGGCACGATGGCTTTCTGCTGCGGACCGACGGGCACTGCTCCGGCGTTTACTCCTATGATTACTACTGGTTCGACACTGCCGGGGACTTGCAGGTCCTCACCGCCAGGATGGACCCGGTGGCCCTGGACCTGGACGGGGACGGAACGGCGGAACTGGTCTGGGAGATCGCCGAGTGGCAGGGCGCGTTTTCCTTTTACTTCCGGCGGACAGACGGCGCCATCTGTTGTGTGACGCCGTCCGAATACATCGACGCATCGGGCCTGTTCCTGGCTGCGGTGGAGCAGGAGGGGCCCGGCCCGGTCCGGCTGATCTACCGCTATCACGGCACGGACGAGGATCAGGAACAGTTCTGCGCCGTGACGTTTCGGGACGGCGCCCTGGAGATTGAGATGGACCTTGTCTATGTCCCGGCCTCGCTGGAAGACACAGTCCCCCTTTCAGATCCCACAGCTGGCGGGGCCGCCCTGCCCCATGTGTCCATTACCGGCCCCGACGGCTGGACCATGGACGGTGCCGGGGAGGCGGCCTATCTGGATCTCTGGTCCCTTCTCTGGAACAGCCCATATCCCTCCTCGAAGGGGGCGGTGATCGTCCCCACCGATGCGCCGCTGGATGCGGAGACCACCTATACCGTCACCTTCTCCGATCCGCAGGCCGGGAACTCCTTTTCCTGGTCCCTGGACGCCGAGGGCATCTGCCGCCTGGACGGCATAGAGGGCAACTGCCGGATGGTGTCCACCGGTGTCGGCTCCCTGCCCGCATACTGTCACGATGTGCTGGAGATCTACTGCCGGGCCAGCCGCACCGCCCGGAACTATGACGCGCAGGGCCGATGGCTGGGATGGGATTTGGTCCCGGATACGGTCGCCCCGGGCTAAAACGGGTATCTTTTGCAAAAACCGCCTTGACAAACGGCGAAAATGTGATACGATAGTCCGGTAAATGGAACATTCCGGCGTGGAAAAGGACGAGTAACCGGCATCCCTCCTGCAAAGAGAGCCGCCGTTTGGTGCAAGGCGGACGGGAGCTGCGGCGAAAATCACCTTGGAGCCTCCTGCTGAAAGACGACGCGAGTAAGCGTGGACGATTGATGCCCGTTACAGCATCGGCCCGTGGCAGCGGGCTGTGAGGGGCTGTTTCCCGCAAGGGCGCAGCAGCGAGAGTGGTACCGCAGAGTGTTTGCAAACGCTTTGTCTCTTGAAAAAGAGGCAAGGCGTTTTTGTTTTCTGAAGGGATGTGTATTCTGGTGAAATGCCCAAACTGCGGAAAGGAAATGGAAGAGGGAACTCTGCACACCCGGAATTACCCTTTCTGGACGCAGCAGGAGCTCCGATTCTTTCGGGCCCCCACAGACACCGTGGAGCTGGGCCCCATTGGCGATGACACCACCAGCGTGTTTACACGGGATCCGTTCCCGGAATTTTCCCATGCCATGCTCTGCCGGGAATGCGGCCTTGTCACCTTCCCGTGCAGCTTGATTGAAACCTCCAAAAAAGATAGCAAATAGGAGCTGGAACAGGAGGAGCTTTATGAAGTGTCCGTATTGTCAGCAGCAAATGCAGGAGGGCTTTCTCAGCAGCCGCTCCCCCGTTTTCTGGTCAGAGGAGGTGTCAGGCCTTCCCCTTCCCGCCAGGAAGGGAGATTTGCTTCTGGGTGGAAAGCTGGGGCTGGTTGTCCGCCCCCGGGCTTACCTCTGCCGGAGCTGTAAAACCGTCATTACCCAATATCAATAAAAATTCAGCAAACAGAATGGAAATAGGAGGAAAGATATGGACTACAACAAGACCATCAATCTGCCCAAGACCGACTTCCCCATGCGGGCGGGCCTGCCCAAGCGGGAGCCGGAGATGCTCAAGCGCTGGCAGGAGCAGGACGTGTACAACGAGCTGCTGAAGAAGAACGAGGGCAAGCCCCTCTTCAATCTCCACGACGGCCCGCCCTTTTCCAACGGCGGCATCCACATGGGCACCGCCATGAACAAGGCCCTCAAGGATATCATCACCCGATCCTACGCCATGCGGGGCTACTACACCCCCTATATCCCCGGCTGGGACAACCACGGTATGCCCATCGAGTCCGCCATCATCAAGCAGAACAAGCTGAACCACAAGGCTATGAGCATTCCGGACTTCCGCTCCGCCTGCCATGACTTTGCCCAGCATTATGTGGGCGTGCAGATGGACGCCTTCAAGCGCATGGGCGTCATCGGCGACTGGGAGCACCCCTACCTCACCATGAACCCCGGCTTTGAGGCTGAGGAGGTGAAGGTGTTCGGTGCCATGTACAAGAAGGGCTATATCTACAAGGATTTCAAGCCCGTCTACTGGTGCCCCCACGACGAGACCGCCCTGGCGGAGGCAGAGATCGAGTATCAGGACGACCCCTGCACCACTGTGTATGTGAAGTTCCCCATGCACGACGATTGCGGCAAGCTTTCCGGT
>NZ_CAKVVF010000082.1:0-9093 GCF_934833455.1 Oscillibacter sp. KLE 1728 | reverse complement strand
ACGATGGAGGGGCCTGTCCGTGCGGCGGTTTGCATATACGCCGACAGCCGGAAAATCCGCAAAAATGATTCAGCACCTTTTCTTTTCGACAAAATACGATATAATAAAGAAAAACGCCTGTTCCACAGCCGGGACGCTGCCTCTCCGTTTGCATGGAATGGATTCGGTGGGATTTGCCGGCGGGAGCTGTTTGAAATTCAGAACACTGCGTATGGGGAGGAGACTCATGATTTCGCTGTTTCTTGTTGAGGATGAGCGGATTGCCCGGGAGAGTATCCGAGACAATGTTCCTTGGCAGGAACACGATATCCTGTTCCTGGGGGATGCGCCGGATGGAGAAGTCGCTCTGCCGCAGCTCCTGGAAAAACGGCCGGATATTCTGCTGACGGACATCAAGATGCCGTTTATGGACGGCCTGGAGCTGGCCCGGATCGTGCGGAAGGAGCTGCCGGATACCCGCATCATCATCCTCAGCGGACACAATGAATTTGAATATGCCAGAAAGGCCATCACCCTGGGCGTAAATGACTATCTGCTCAAGCCTGTCTCCAGCAGGGATATTCTGGAAGCCGTGGACCGCAGCAAGGCGCAGATTTTGGAATGCCGCGCACGGCGGATTGAGCGGCAGAGCCATAGCATCACACAGCGGGAGCTCTTTTTCAGCAATCTGTACAGCGGCATCCTGATGGGACCGGCGCAGATGCTCCAGCGTGCGGCGCAGCTCGGGATCTCTTTGGCTGCAGGAGCCTACCAGATCATCCTGACGGAGCTGGACGGTGTGATACCGGATCGGGAGGCGCTGCGGGACAAGCTGTATGCCGCGCCAATGGCATACGGCTCCGGCTTTGATGGGGGGCGGGCCACGTTCCTGCTGCTGGCGGAAGACGCGGCCGGGCTTCCCCCGAAATTGCGGGAGTTCTCTGCATGGCTGGAGGCACTGGCCGGGCAGGAGGGACTGAGCGTGCATCTGCTGCCTGGAAAACAGACGGCCCGGCTCAGCGACCTGCCGAAAGCATACCATCTGCTGACGATTCAGAAAAAGCAGCGGGAGTCCGCAGACAGCAAGACGCTGTCCCACTCCACCTCCTTCCAGCGGGACACCCTGCTGGACTTTTTGCGGACTGGGAAGCCGTCTGCACTTCCGTCATTTTGGGCCCACTACCGGCCGACCATCGAGTCCGGGTATTCCTCCTTTGTCTATCGCTGCTATCTCTATACAGAGCTTTTCTTTGTGGTCCATGAGTTCTGCCAGGAAAACCGGATCCCCCTTCCGGAATCCCTGCGCCAGGAGGATCTGCTGGAAAAGCGTATTCTGCTGACGAATTCCGTAGATGATTTCCTGACGCTGGCTTGCCAGCTCTGCGAAGAGGTGATGGAGGTCCGCCCCGGGGGCAGCCGGCACACGCCCTCCGCGGAGCAAGCCAGAGCGTATATCGACCGCCACTATATGGACCCGGAGCTGTCCCTCTCCTCGGTTGCGAATGCAGTGTCTGTAAGCCCCAACCACCTCAGCACGCTTTTCAAATCCAAAATTGGCGTCGGGTTCAGTGAATATCTGACGGAGGTCCGAATTCGCCAGGCCAAACGCCTGCTGATTACCAGCGATCTGCGGGTCAGTGAGGTCGGAGAACGGGTGGGGTATCAGAATATGGAGTATTTCAGCATGCTGTTCAAGAAAAACACCGGGCAGACGCCCAGCCAGTACCGCCGCTCCCACACGCTATGAGACGGATGAGTCGTGCAGCCGGCGCCCTGAAAACCGCCCTGGGCCGCCGTGGGAGCATACGGAGCAAGATCCTGGCGGGGTTTACGGTCATCCTGGTGGGGATGTTGAGTATCAACCTGCTGGTTATCGGCCTGTCCCACCACTTTTTGGGAGAATACCATATCCTGGCGGAGCGGGTCATTTCCGCAAACAAGCTGATCCCCACTGTCCGGGATGACGTGAGCCTGGACGCCTATTATCTGGTGGCGGGGCGCCGCACCCTGGAGACGACCCAGCTCTTCCACCACATGGAGGAAATTCGCCAGGGGCTGTATCTGCTGAAGCAGGAGAACAATTCTGAAAACGGCCGGATCCAGCTGCAGATTGCCACGCGCACCTTCGGCACCCTGCAGCGGTACTGTCAGAAGCTGGGGCAGGAGATTGATGCGGACGTGTCCCTGGAACTGCAGAATGTGACGCTGGAGCAGATTCGGGATGTCTCCGCCCTGGTGTACAACCAGATTGAGGAATACATTTATCTGGAGCTGCTCTGGGGGGAGTCCATTGATCAGATGCTCCAGACCGGATTTCAGCTGCTGCTGCTGGGGGATCTGGCGGCGGTGGTGCTGATGGTGGCGGTTCTGGCATTTTTGCTGATGCGCATCAACCGGACCATCAACGACCCCATCCAGGCGCTGGTGGAAAACACCCGGCGGCTGGCGGAGGGCGACTTTGATGCCCTGATGGAAGATGCCGGGGAGAATGAGGTCACCATCCTCAACAAGAGCTTCAACCGCATGGCGGCAAAACTCCAGCGCCTGATGGAAAAAGTGGAGGAGGACACCCGCACCCAGGAGCAGCTGGAGCTGCGGCTGCTTCAGGAACAGATCAATCCCCACTTTCTCTACAACACGCTGGAGATCATCGTCTGGCTGGCGGAGTCCGGGGATAAGGAGCAGGTCATTCAGGTGGTCCAGTCCCTCTCCCGGTTTTTCCGGGTGGTCCTCAGCAAAGGCCGCGCAGTGGTGTCCCTTCAGGAGGAGCTGTCCTGCATCCAAAGCTATCTCTATATTCAGAAAGTGCGCTATGCCGATATCCTGAACTATGAGATCCAGGCGGAGCCCGAAGCCTTGGACTGCCGGATCCAAAAGCTGAGCCTGCAGCCCCTTGTGGAAAACGCGCTGTACCACGGCATTGAAAAGAAGCGGGGGGGCGGCACCATCCGCGTCTGCGCCGATGTGAAGGACGGTTGCCGGGTGGTTCAGGTGGCAGATGACGGCTGCGGCATGACGCCTGAGAAATTGGAGGAAGTGCAACGGGAGGTGGCCGGAGATCTCGGCCAGATTTCCGAGGGCGGGTTTGGGCTGCCCAATATTCAAAAGCGCATTCAGCTGGCCTATGGAGCGGATTACGGCATTCACGTGAGTTCTCGGCTGGGCTGCGGGACTCGGGTCACACTGCAGATTCCGGCAAAATCGTAAAAAAGCTGAGAAGCAGCAGAAAAAAGCAAAAGTCCGGCTTTCCGGCCGGACTTTTTTCTGTAAAATTCAAATAAAAACCCGTTGGAGCGCCTCTTTTCAAAGGTGGAGGCGTCTTGTATATTATTTAACACAGGGCGCGAGACCGCCCATTCGGAAGATGAAGAAAGCGAGAAAGGATTGAAAGGTATGAAACTGAAGAAATGGTTGACCGGCGTTTTGGCCGCTGCGATGGCCCTGTCTCTGGCCGCCTGCAGTGATGGAGGCGCGGAAAGCGCCGATGCCGGCAGTGAGGACAGCATCACCCTTGGATTTGCCCAGGTCGGTTCTGAGAGCGAGTGGCGCACTGCCAACACCGACAACATCAAGGCTGCCGCGGAGGCCGCCGGCGTGACCCTCCAGTTCTCCGACGCACAGCAGAAGCAGGAGAACCAGATCAAGGCCATCCGCTCCTTCATCGCATCTGACGTGGATGTGATCTCCTTCTGCCCCATCGTGGAGACCGGCTGGGATACGGTCCTGCAGGAGGCCAAGGACGCCGGGATCCCGGTGGTCCTGGTGGACCGCGGCGTGACTGCGGACCCCTCTCTGTATGTGACCCACATCTTTGCCGACGCCCTGAAGGAGGGTGCCAATGCCTTCAATTGGGTTGACGAGTATATGACTGCTGAGGGCAAGACTCCCCGTGCCGGCGGCGATCAGTTCCAGGTGGCGATTCTGGAGGGCACGGTCGGCTCCTCCGTGGCCGCCGACCGCCTGCAGGGATTCACCGATGCCATGGCCGAATCCCCCAACAGCGGCAAGTACAACGTCATCTGTTCCCAGACCGGTGAGTACACCCGTGCCAAGGGCATGGAGGTCATGGAGTCCTTCCTGAAGTCCGACGGGGACAAGATCGATATTCTCTTCTCCTGCAACGGCGATATGGCTCTGGGCGCTATTCAGGCCATTGAGGCTGCCGGACTGAAGCCCGGTGAGGACATCGTCATCGTCTCCATCGACGCCGCCAAGGGCGAGTTCAACGCTATGATCGAGGGCAAGATGAACTGCGCCGTGGAGCACACCCCCAACTTCGGCGAGACCCTGATGGAAACCGCCAAGAAGATTGTGGCCGGCGAAGAAGTACCCGCCACCATTGAGCTGGAAGAGGGGATCTTCCCCGCTGACATTGCCGAGCAGGAGCTGCCCAACCGCACCTATTGACCGGCTTTCGCCAACCGTTCCATGATCCCGCGGGCGGGGGATGTCCTCCCCGCCCGCGGACTGTTTTGCCCTGGCTCCCCAGGGCCTCCGGCGGGATGCCAGACCCGCCGAATCCAAGACAAAGGATGTGATGACCTGTGGCAGAAGAAGCCCTGTTGACAATGCGGGGAATCTGTAAATACTTCCCCGGCGTCCGCGCGCTGGAGAATGTGGATTTCACCCTGCACTCCGGTGAAGTCCACGCGCTGGTCGGCGAAAACGGCGCGGGAAAATCCACCCTGATTAAGGTCCTGACTGGCGTCCACGCAAAGGACGGCGGCAAGATCGCCATGGAGGGCAGGCCCATTTCCCCCTCCAGCCCGCTGGAGGCCATGAAGTGCGGCATTTCCACCGTGTATCAGGAGGTCAACCTGTGCCCCAATCTGAGCGTGGCGGAGAACATCTTTATCGGCCGTGAGCCCAAAAAGGCGGGCGGCATCGACTGGAAGACCATCAACCGCCGGGCCGCGGAGCTGCTGACTACGCTGAATCTGAACATTGACGTGACAAAGACGCTGGGGAGCTACTCGGTGGCCGTCCAGCAGATGATTGCCATTGCCCGTGCGGTGGATGTGGACGCAAAGGTGCTGATCCTGGACGAGCCCACCTCCTCCCTGGATGAGGAGGAGACCCAGCGCCTGTTCGCAGTGGTGCGCAAGCTGAAGGCCCAGGGCCTGGGGGTCATCTTTGTCTCCCACTTCCTGGATCAGATCTATGAGCTCTGCGACCGGATCACGGTGCTGCGCAACGGTGAGCTGGTGGGCGCCTATGCCGTGGCGGAGCTGCCCCGGGTGGAGCTGATCTCCAAGATGATCGGCAAGGAGCTGGGGGATATTCAGAGCATGGGCAAAAACACCGCCCTGTGCGGGGACGAGGTGCTGATCGAGGCCGACGGACTCTCCGCGTTCGGCCGTATCCAGGATTTTGACCTGCAGATCCACAGGGGCGAAGTCGTGGGCTTTGCCGGCCTGTTGGGCTCAGGCCGCACGGAAACGGCAGAGCTTCTGGCCGGCGTGGCCAAGCCCGAACAGGGCGCACTGCGGATGAACGGCCGGGAAGTCCATTTCAACTCCCCCCTGGACGCCATGCACCACAAGATCGCCTTTTGCCCGGAGGACCGGAAGATCCAGGGCATCATCGGGGACCTCTCCGTCCGGGAGAACATCATCATCGGCCTTCAGGCCAAAAAGGGCATGTGGAACCACATTCCCCTGAAGGAGCAGGAGCGGATCGCCGACGAATACATCAAGCTGCTGCAGATCAAGGTCTCCTCTCCGGAGCAGCTGATCCGCAACCTCTCCGGCGGCAACCAGCAGAAGGCCATCATCGCCCGCTGGCTGGTGACGCAGCCGGATCTGCTGATCCTGGATGAGCCCACCCGCGGCATCGACATCGGCACCAAGACGGAGATCCAGAAAATGGTGATCCAGCTGGCCCGGGAGCAGCACATGTCCATCATCTTCATCTCCAGCGAGATTGACGAGATGACCCGCACCTGCACACGCCTGGCAGTCCTGCGGGACCGGCGGAAGGTGGCGGAACTGACCGGCGACGACATCAACTCCGACCGGGTGATGGCAGCCATTGCAGGAGGTGCCTAAATGATGGGAAAAGTGAAAAAGGTGACGTCCAACCACCTGTTTCTGCCGCTGTTTGCCCTGGCTCTGCTGCTGGTGTTCAACGCGTTTGCCACCCCCGGCTTTTTTGCCATTGAGTTCCAGAACGGCCAGTTTTACGGGCGCATTATTGACATTCTCAACCGGGCTTCGATCCTGGTGATCTTGTCCATGGGCATGACCTTCGTCATCGCCACCGGGGGCATCGACATCTCCCAGGGCTCTGTCATCGCCATCTCCGGCGCCATCTGCTGCTCCCTGATCGGCGGAGCAGGGGACGGCACCGCCAATATGCCGCTGCTGCCGGCCTGTCTGATCGCCGTGCTGGTCTGCGCCCTGTGCGGCGTGTGGAACGGCTTCCTGGTCTCCAAGCTGAAGATCCAGCCCATGGTGGCCACACTGATTCTGCTGACCGCCGGACGAGGCATCGCCATGCTGATTACCAAGGGGCAGAATGTCACCGTGTACTATGAGCCCTTCACCTACATCGGCACCACCATTCCCGGCAGCCCCCTGCCTACCACCATCTTCATTGCCGCCCTCATGGTGCTGTTTGTGGTTCTGATCCAGAAAAAGACGTCTGTGGGACTGTTCGTCCAGGCGGTGGGCATCAATGCCAA
Organism: Oscillibacter sp. KLE 1728; assembly: GCF_934833455.1. Taxonomy (NCBI): domain Bacteria; kingdom Bacillati; phylum Bacillota; class Clostridia; order Eubacteriales; family Oscillospiraceae; genus Oscillibacter; species Oscillibacter sp. KLE 1728. The sequence continues at coordinate 2,432 of NZ_CAKVVF010000082.1, read as the reverse complement.
CGCCGCCCGGCGCACGGGCCTCAAGGTCTCCTCCATCATCTTTATGGTGTACGTCTTCTCCGGCATCTGCGCCGGCATTGCCGGACTGATGGAATCCTCCATGATCGCGGCGGCGGACCCCAACAACGCCGGCCTCAACATGGAGATGGACGCCATCTTGTCCGTGGCCTTGGGCGGAACGCTTCTCAGCGGCGGCAAATTCTACATCGGCGGCTCCATCATCGGCGCCATCACCATCCAGACGATGACCACCACGCTGTACGCGCTGGGCGTCTCCTCGGAGCAGCTGCCGGTATACAAGGCCCTTGTGGTCATTTTGATCTGCCTCCTCCAGTCCGAAAAATTCAAGGGTGTTCTGGAGAAGCGCACAGCAGAAAAGGCGGTGAAGCAGAGATGAAGCAGAAGAGCAGCCTGAAAGACCGCCTGGTCGGTTCCCGGTATTTTTCCTTCGGCATCACCCTGAGCCTGTTCGTGCTGCTGTATGTGGTCGGCATGATGAACTACCGGGGCTTCATGAAGCCCCAGGTGTTCTGCAACCTGCTGATCGACAACGCGGCCCTGATTATTGCCACCATCGGCATCACCTTTGTCCTGCTGATCGGCGGGATTGACATCTCCATCGGCTCTGTGGTGGCGCTGACCTGTATGTCGTCGGCGCAGATGCTGCAGAACACGGGCCTGCCCGCGCCCGCCGTCATCCTGATCGTGCTGGCCATGGGGGCTGTGTTCGGCCTGGTCCAGGGCTGGCTGATTACGGAATTCAACATGCAGCCCTTCATTGTCACGCTGGCGGGGCAGTTCTTCGCCCGCGGCATGACGGCGATCATCTCCCGGGAGACGATTGTTATTGACAATCCCGTGTACACCTCGCTGGCGTCCGCACGGATCTATGTCCTGCCCGGCGGATTCATCTCCGTGGGCGTGGTGATCGCGCTGGTGACGCTGGTTGCGGCCACATTGGTGCTGAAGTTCACCCGATTCGGCCGGAACATCTACGCGCTGGGCGGAAATGAGATGTCTGCGCAGCTGATGGGCCTTCCCACCAAACGGACGAAAATCCTCGCCTACGTGGTGTGCGGCTTCTGCTCGGCGCTGGCCGGTGTGGTCTACTCCCTCATCATGCTCTCCGGGTATCCCCTCCACGCCGTCAGCATGGAGATGGACGCCATCGCCTCCTCCGTGATCGGCGGCACGCTGATGTCCGGCGGCGTGGCCTTCCTGCCAGGCACCCTTCTCGGCGTGCTGATCCAGGGTGTGATCCAAACCTTCATCACTTTCCAGGGGACGCTCTCCGCCTGGTGGACGCGCATCATCATCGCCCTGCTGCTGTGCCTGTTCATTGTGATCCAGGCGGTGGTCAGCCGCAGCCGGCAGCGCCTCAACTCTGAGCACTGATTTTTCCCAATCTTCTTTTCTTCTTTTTTCCGGCACAGTCACCAGGCACGTCCTGGTGGCTGTGTCCATTTCAGGAGGTTTCGGCATGGACGCTTTACTCATCAAAACCGGCGGGCTGCTGCTGATCGTGGCGCTGGGATACCTTCTCAAGAGACGGGGCGTCTTTCAGCAGGGCGATGCCCGTCTGCTGTCCAGGATCATCGTCAACCTGACGCTGCCGGGGGCTCTCCTCTCCAGCTTCAGCGCGTTCAGGCTGGTTCCGTCCCTGCTGGCGGTTCTCGCCGCGGCAGCAGCCGCCAATGTCCTGCTGCTGGCTGTCTCCGCCCTGGTGACCCGGGGGCGGCCGGGGCCCGTCCGGGCGCTCTACCTGCTCAACGCCCCCAGCTACAACATCGGCACCTTTGTCCTGCCCTTTGTGCAGAGCTTTCTGCCGCCGGACATGCTGCTGGCCGTCTCCATGTTTGACGCGGGCAACAGCCCCTTCAACTGCGGCGGCGCCTATGCGCTGACGGCCGCCCTCACCGGCGGGGAGCGCCTGACGGTCCGCTCCGTTCTGGGCAGAATGCTCCGCTCCGTGCCCTTCGACACCTTTTTGGTCATTCTGCTCCTGGGGCTGCTCGGCCTGCGCCTGCCGCAGCCGGTTTACACCGTGGCGGGGATGTTCGGCCAAGCCAACGCATTTCTGGCGATGCTGATGATCGGATTGCTGCTGGAGCCGCGGATTCCGCAGGAGAGCCGGTCCGACGTTCTGCGGGTGGTTCTGCTGCGCTACGGATTCGGCCTGGCGGCCTCCGCCGTCTGCTGGATGCTGCCGCTGCCTGCCGGGATCCGGCAGGTGCTGGCGCTGAGCCTTCTGGCGCCGGTGCCCTCTGTCTCCCTGGCCTACTGTGAGCGGTGCGGCTGTGATTCCGGCGCCGTGGGGGCGATCCACTCCCTCTGCATCCCCATCAGCCTGGCCTTTACGCTGCTGGTGTGCCTGATGTGATGGCGCCCGCTGCGTTGTGCTCCGGGCAGGGGGCAGCCGCGGCCTCCAGGAA
>NZ_CAKVVF010000081.1:3094-9304 GCF_934833455.1 Oscillibacter sp. KLE 1728 | reverse complement strand
TAGCGCAGCTCCGGCAGGTCTCCGTCCCCCAGCCGGGCGTCCTGCCGGTACTCCCCGTGGGCGGCCAAGGGGGACCACTCCACATCCGCCTCCGTGGACCAGCCGTCATAGTCGATATCGATCAGGTCCTCCACCCGCAGGGGGATGGGATCGGCATAGACAGACCAAGTCATGCCGTGGGCGGTGTAGGTCTCCACCGGCGGATGGTCCTCCAACCAGCCGGAACCGGCATTGCGTATCATGAGGGCGAACAGACCTGTTGTCCCGCCCGCAAACATGGCGATGCAGATTCCTACGATTACCAGGAGGTTGGCCCAGGGCGGGCACCGCAGCCGTTGGAGAGCCTTCCGGGCGGCGTTGGCCAGAAAATAGACCAGTGCGAAAAACAATACCATCCCGATGGTCAGTATGACCATCCCGGTGGACCGGCTTATGGAGGCAAACAAGCCTGCAATCAGGAGTCCGGACCACATCAACACCAGAATGCCAAGTCCCCGGGCACTCCGCAGGTCCGGCAGGGGCAGCCCCGCCTCGACGGCGGCCTCGGCCCGCCGCTGCCAGCGGTGGTAGAGCAGCAGGCTTGCCAGCGTCAGCACCAGCAGCGGCAGGTAGGCTGTGGCCGCCAGTAGGGCAGTGGGGCTGGCCAGGGTGTCCACGGGATCCGTCCAAATCTGGTAGCATTGAAACGCGACTTCCAGCAGGCAGAGGAGCAGCAGCGCCAGGTAATTGCGTATCATGGGCTTTCCAATGCTCCGTCGGATGTTCTCCAGCTCCGCCGCCGGGTCGGTGTCGATGGGAACGGCCGCCGGATCCTCGCTGTAAAACACTTGTACCTGGTCGGAGCTGGCCGCCCGGTGCCACCCGGCTTGGGCGCAGTAGTCCTGAAAGGTGTCCAGCCCCGCCGCCGGAGCGGGAGAGAACCGCCCGGCCCCGGCGAAAAAGGTGACGGCGAACCGGAGCTGCTTCGGCTCTGTCCGCCGGTAGTGCCAGGACCAGGTCCCCAGCCGGTCCAGCATCCAGCCCCTGGCGGCCATGTCTGCCAGATGGTCTGTGACCCGCTTCCGGTCCAAAAAGCTGTACAGGGGCATCCACTCCCGCTTTGTGTGCTTCATGGGGCGCCTCCTTCCGATTCCATCAGCCGTTCATAATCCGCCGTCAGCTGCCGCAGCCGCCGGGCCTCTGCCTCCAGGGCTTCCCGCCCAATGGGGGTGAGCACATAGCTCCGCTTCCGGCCCTCCACCTTCGTCTCCCGGATGTACCCAGCCTGCAAAAACTGCTCCAGCAGGTTGTACAGCGTCCCCGGGCCCACCGCCACCCGGCTGCCCGTGGCCTCTGCGACCCAGGCCATCACGTCGGCGCCGCACCGCTCCTGCCGCAGGCACAGGAGAATGTAGAACATCTGCTCGGTCAGGGTCTGAAATTTTCCCCGGGCCATGGCGCTGCCGCCTCCTATTATCGAATATCGTTATTGCTTTGAGACCACTATATCATCGAATATCGATATTGTCAAGCCGGGATTCTTTAACCCGCCTGCAGTCTCTTTTCGAGATAACTGATGATGACGCAAACGCTGCCGCCTTCGCCAGGCGGCCTTGATCCGGATCAGATGATCTGATAAAAAATACAGGTTTCCCGGACGGGCAAGACCCATTCGGCGGATTGGGGAGGAGGCAAATTACATGCAGATATACTGGTGGTTTCTGATTCCTGCTTTTTTCCTTCTGATCTTTTTGGACCGGATAGACAGAGCCGTCAAGGCAAATAGAAAGCTCAGAAAAGCAATGTTGGTAATACTGGCTTTGTGTAGCGGCCTGCTGCTGGTATCTATCATGGCTGTGCTTGCATCGCGCTTTGCCTGAAATCCGAAACGGCAGGAATGGACCCTGACAGTTGGGGAACGGAAAGGAACCGCCGCATGTTCCGCTGAAATGACGGAGGATTCCCCCCCTTCTTCAAATTGTGCCGCCTCTTGCCATTCCCGGCGGGATGTGATATCCTAAACGGGCAATATCATGAAAAGAGGAGATTTCGACCATGACGTATACGTTCCGTCCCCGGGGCGTCTGCTCCCAGGAGATGCGCGTGGAGGTGGATGACGCCGGCATCATCCAGAAGATGGAGGTCCTGGGCGGCTGCAGCGGCAACCTCCAGGGGATTTCCGCCCTGGTGGTGGGGATGCCTGCCCAGGAGGCGATCCACCGTTTGAAGGGCATCCGCTGCGGTGCCAAGAGCACCTCCTGCCCAGACCAGTTCGCCTGCGGGCTGGAGTCCGCCCTGGCCAAACAGAAATAAGCCTGAGACAGGCCCTGCGGCACCTGCCGCGGGGCCTGTTGTTCAGAGTCCGTTCAGAGATCCCGCAGGCGACGAAATTCCCTGGACAAGCGATGAAAAACATGGTAAACTAAACCGTTAGCGGCGGAAGCGCCGCCAAACCAAAGAAAGACGGTTCAGACGTTTATGAAGATCGTTTTGGTCATCGACCAGTTTGACGACGCGAACAACGGCACCACCATCAGCGCACGGCGTTTTGCCCAGGCGCTGAAGAACCACGGCAACGAGGTGCGGGTCATCGCCACCGGCAAGCCCGCGGACTACAAGTACGCCGTGAGGCAGATGAGGTTCTTTCCAGTGGTGGAGCATCTCATCACCAGCCAGGGGATGCGGCTGGCCATCCCCAACCGCCATGTGTTTGAAAAGGCGGCGGCCTGGGCGGACGTGGTGCATTTCATGATGCCGTCGCCCCTGGGCATCATGGGCCTGAAGCATGTGGAAAAGCTGGGCATCCCTCACACGGCGGCCTTCCACTGCCAGCCGGAGAACATCACCTTCACCCTGCACATGGGCAACAGCAGGCGCGTCAACGACTTTGTATACAACCGCTTCCGGGATACGTTCTTCAACCGGTTCACCCACATCCACTGCCCCAGCAATATGATTGCGAACCAGCTCCGCCAACACGGCTACACCGCCCGGCTCCACGTGATCTCCAACGGCATCAGCCCGGAGTACATCTACGGCAAGCGGGAAAAGGAACCCTGGATGCAGGGCCTCTTCAATGTGCTGATGGTGGGCCGCTACGCCGGGGAAAAGCGTCAGGATGAGCTGATCGACGCCTGCGCCAAGTCCCGCCACGCCCGGGAGATCCAGGTGATCCTGGCGGGAAAGGGTCCGCTGGAGAAAAAATACCGCCGTCTGGCGGAGAAGCTCTCCAATCCCATCGTCATGGAGTTCTATGAGCCTGCCCGCCTGCTGGAGATCCTCCACATGGCGGATCTGTACGTCCACACCTCCGACGCGGAGATCGAGGCTATGAGCTGTATGGAGGCATTTGCCTGCGGCTTGGTGCCGGTGATCGCCGATTCCCCCCGGTCCGCCACGCCCCAGTTCGCCCTGGATGAGCGGAGCCTGTTCCCGGCCGGGGACACAGACGCGCTGGCCCAGCGGATCGACTGGTGGATCGAGCACCCGGAGGAGCGGCAGGCAATGGAGCGCCGCTATGCCGAACACGCTAGACAGTACTCTCTGGAGGAGTCCATCCGCCAGACGGAGGAGATGTTCCGTCAGGCCATTGCGGAGCAGCGGGGGGCGAAAGCCTAAGCGCCCGGAAAACCGAACACGCGGAAGAACCAAAGGGACGGCAGCGATTTCGCTGCCGTCCCTTTTGCGCCGCCGCGGGGCTGCTCACTCCGCGTCCGTCAGCCGCTGGACGGCCTCCTTCATGGTGGACACGAAAAAGAAGTCTTTGCCATGATTGGACTCGCGGATAAAGTCCCGCAGCGGCTTGCTGGCGTAGTGGGAGTAGTCGCCGTAAATGGCGGCCTTGAACCGGTAGTTCATCAGCTTCTGCAGGATGTCTCCCGCCACGCCGGTGCTGAGAATGAAAAAGTCGCTGCACACCAGGCGCTTGTCGATGGCCAGCCTGGACGCGCCGGTCTCATACCGGACGGACATGGCCAGGTCCAGGGCCGCACCCGCGTCCGTGATCTGCACCTTCCCGCCGGAGAGCACTGCGATGGCGCCCCGCGGGGCTTGTATGGTTTCGATATTCATCAAAATCCTCCTGACAGGGGCGGAAGGCCCGGAGGCTGCCGGAAGACCGGCTCCCTGTCCTGTCAGGGAGCCCAGCGGAACTGCGCGGTCCCCGCCCCGATTTCAAAATGGTATTTGGCAATGCCCAGGTCCACCTTGGTGTAAAAGCCGGTTCCGGCTTTCGCGGCCACGCTGCCGCCTTGAAGCGTGAAGGTAAATTTCTGCTGGTTCATGGCTGTGGGCGCCAGCAGCGCCGCCCGCACGCCCCGCTGGAACCAGTCCGGCACAGGGGAATCCGCCTTGGACACCTCTTCCGGCTGCTTGACCGGGTGTCCGGCGCCCTGGGTGGCGCCGTAGCCCACCGCGATCACCAGGCAGAGCTTCTCGCCCGGGGCGATCTGAAAGGCGGTCTTGACCTTGCTGTACGTCATGGCGACCCAGCAGGTGTTGAGACCCAGCTGCTGGGCCCGCAGTACGATCTTCTCCCCGTAGTACCCGCAGGCTTCCTCCAGGTTCGGGGACTTCTTTCCGATCAGCGCGATGTAGTTTTTTACGCCGGAGAACTTCCCGTAGTGGGCCGGAAGCCCTCCGAATCCCCTGGGCTCATCCAGAACAAGCTGGATGTGAAGCCCGCTCTCCCGGTTGCACTGGGCGATGCACGCCAGCAGTGCTTCTCTCGCCTCCGGCGCGATGGGCCGGTCCTCGTAGGAGCGGACCGCATGCCGGTGCTCCATGGCCTCGAACAAATCCATAACTGTATTCCTCCTGTGATAGCCGCAGTCAATCCTCGCCGCTCTTGTCCGGAGCGTTTCTCAGGATCTGCAGAATGTCTGCGAACAGGCGCGCTACGTTTTCGATCCCACTGTCCTGCAGGGCCAGATAGTAGAAGACGTGAGTCGCCTCTTTTCGGGCTTTTATCACACCTGTCTCCCGCAGAACCTGCAGGCGGGGGAGACAACAGGACGCGCAGCAGGTCCTGCCGCGTCTCGCCGCCAAAGGCGGTGAATCGGTTCCGGCACGGCTGGAACTCCCTCCGCAGATGTGCGGGATCTTGAGGCGTATTTTCCATGCCGCGGCCGCCTGACTCGTTCGCTGAGAATCCAGTATACCACATTCCGGCTGGGCCGGTCCATCCGGAAAAAATCGAGACCGACTTTTTCGCTGGGAGACTCCCCCCTTCACGGGACCGGGAGGCTGCCGCTGACACCTTCTGCAGTCCCTGTGCATATCCTGAGGGTGAAACGTCCGGGCCAGGCGGTCTGCCGGACCGGCGTTTGGTACGTATGGCAGGCCCCGACAGAGGAGTGATCGACCAATGGCTTATTCCGACCGGGAGCTGCTGGCGCGCCTGATCCAGTGCGAGGCGGGCGGAGAGGGTGAAGACGGCATGAAGGCGGTGGCCGGTGTTGTAATGAACCGGGTCCACGCCAAGGGCGGGGAGTATGCCCGGGTCGGGCAGGGCAGCATCCGCAATATCATCTTTCAGCCCTATCAGTTCGTCTGCGCCAGCGAGACGGAGGGCGGCGCCTACAACCCCCAGAATATCTACAACATGAGACCCGAACAGATCCACTATGACATCGCCGACTGGGCCATCGCGGGCAACCGCCTGCCGGATGTGGCGGATTCCCTGTGGTTTTACAACCCCTTCGGCCCCACCTGCCGGTCCTTCTTTCCCTCGAAGGTGGGATACTGGCAGACCCGGATCGGCGACCACTGCTTCTATAATCCCACAGACGCGTATTATCAGACTTGAGAGGTGTTGGAAATGGCACACTATCAGAATATCTACAACGGCGGAAACGGGGCGCCTCCTGTGGCGCAGGTCGCGCCCAGAATGACGGACTGGTCCGGTGAAGTCACACCCATGCCCGCCGACCCGCCCATGCCGGAGGCGCCCGGCCGCACCGTCACCAGTGCCGGCCGCCCTATGGACCGCCTGAACGCCGCGGAGGAGCAGGGCGGCCAGTCTATGGGGTCCCTGGACATGCGGAACCACCTGCCCAGCGAGGTCATCACGGACCCCATCTCCATGGAGGAAGCCTACCGGGGATCTTTGAAGGCCATGCTGAAGAAAAACGTGGGCAACTACGTGGTGGCCACCTTCCTGGTGGGCACCCAGAGCACCACCTCCTGGGAGGGGATTCTGTACGATGTGGGCAACGACTATATGACCATCTA
>NZ_CAKVVF010000081.1:2070-3084 GCF_934833455.1 Oscillibacter sp. KLE 1728 | reverse complement strand
CCGGGACCGCTACATCGTCTCGGACATTTATTCCCTGAAATTCATCGAGTTCTACGACACCCGCTGCCGGGACATCTGCGACGAGGTCCTCCGCAGCGGCTGGATGCCCAACCAGGGGATGTGAGAAAAACAGTTGCGGCGGCCGCGGGGATGTGCTAAAATCAGGTATCTCTACATCAGAAAGGAAGCATCCCCATGGATTTTGCGAAACTGGCCGCGGAGCGATATTCTCTGCGGAAATTCAGCGACCGCCCCGTGGAGGCGGAGAAGCTCTCCGCCGTGCTGGAGGCCGGCCGCAATGCCCCCACTGCCCATAACCTCCAGCCCCAGCGCATCTTTGTGCTCCAGAGCTCGGAGGCGCTGGAAAAGGTGGACGGCTGCACCGGCGCTCACTTCCATCCGCCGGTGATGCTGCTGGTGGCATACGACCCGGAGGCCGCCTGGAAGCGGGAGGACGACGGCAAGAACCACGGCGAGATTGACGCGGCTATCGCCGTCACCCAGATGATGCTCCAGGCCGCGGACCTGGGCCTCGGCACCACCTATGTGGGCATGTTCGACCCGGAGAAGCTCCACGCCGCATTCCCGGAGCTGGCGGGGCTGACACCCATCGCCCTGCTGCCTATGGGCTATCCGGCGGAGGGCGCCCATCCCTCCCGCCTGCACACGGACCGCAAGCCCCTGGAGGAGCTGGTGCGGTATCTGTGACAATAAGGGAACTGGAATCAGGAATCAGGGGCGCACGCCGCGCGCCCCTGAATTCTATTCCGGATTTTCTGGAAAGAGTGAAGAGCAGAGCGGGAGGATTCCGTATCTCAACAGCTGCGCTTTGTGCCTCTCTCTGTAAAAAGGCCCTGGGGATGCTGCCCCAGGGCCCTTTTGTGTCAATGTCGCCTCCGGCCCCGGTAGCCGCCCCCGCGGCGGCGGGGTACGCTACGGCCGTACCGGTAGCGCCGGCGGCCTACCGTCAGCTTCCAGACGATCAGCGCCGCCGCCAGCACCAGCAACGCGATG
>NZ_CAKVVF010000081.1:0-2060 GCF_934833455.1 Oscillibacter sp. KLE 1728 | reverse complement strand
ATGCCAACCACCTTCACCGCGGTGGAACTGAAGAAGTTCCGCACGTTCCGCCAAAACAGCAGCAGGCCGGAGGCCTCCACATCATGGGAGGCCAGCAGGTCCACCGTGGTCAACACCTCTCCCTCCAGAGAGAGGGAGAGAGTGCCAAGCACCTGCCCCTCGGTGACCGGAGCGTCCACAGGACTCTCCAGGTCCAGCGTCCGCTCCAGAGAGGCGGGATCAGTGCCCTTGGGCAGCAACAGCTCCACATCCGCCGCCGGATGGACGGACACATGGTCCACCTTGGACAGCGCCACGCTGACCTCCTTCACCAGCTCAGCCTCCTCCAGCACCGTCTGATAGGAGAAGTTCTCAAAACCCCAGTCGAAGAGACGGGAGGTCTCGGAAAAGCTCTGGACCTGGGTGCCGCCGCTGGGCAAGGTCACGGATTCGGCCCCCAGCACCACGCTGATGAGGGAGAGGCTGCCCTCCGCGGCAGTGGATACCAGGCAGTGGCCGGCATCGGAGGTGGAGCCGGTCTTGACGCCGTGGGCCCGGCTGTCCAGATATCCCAAGGCCCGCCAGTTGGAGATCAGGTAGTTGGTGGAGTGGAGCACCCGCTCCTCGCTGAGATTGGTGGCGGGGATGGTGGCGCTCTTCATATCGCAGATCCGCAGGAAGTCGTCATGCTTCAGGGCCTCCGCTGTGATGAGGTACAAGTCCCAGGCGGAGGTGTAGTGCTGGCTGTCATGCAGGCCGGTGGTGTTGACGAAGTGGGTGTTCTCACACCCCAGAGCCGCAGCCTTTTCATTCATGGCGCCCACGAAGGCGTCCACGCTGCCGCTGACCTGCTCCGCCAGAATGTTGCACGCCTCGTTGGCGGAGACGATCAGCATACACTCCAGCAGCTGCTCCACCGTCAGCACCTCCCCGGCCCGGATGCCGGCGGTGCTGCCATCCGCCGCCAGCCCCTCCAGGGCGCTCTCCGTAACAGTGATTGGCTGGTCCATGGACAGCTGCCCGCTGTCCACTGCCTCCAGCGTCAGCAGAGCGGTCATGATCTTGGTGAGACTGGCGGGATAGAGCTCCTCGTGCTCGTTCTTTCCATAGACCATGCGGCCGGTGTTGGCGTCCACCAGCAGGGCAGCCTTGGCCTGGATGGCGGGGTCAGGCACCTCTGCGGCGGAGGCAGGACCTGTCAGCAGGGAGACCGCCAGGATCAGCAGCAAAAAAACAGAGAAAAAGCGGTGTGTTTTCATATCAAACTCCTACCATCTGTGGTATAATCAACTTGCATCGCGCGGCAGCGGCGGCGAAAAGCGCCGCGGTTCGACATTTCAATTCATAGTATATCAAAAAACGGGTGGGAGTTCAACAGTGAGTGGACGGGGAAGGCCGACAAAAAGTGAGATCATTCTGCTGGGGTTGACGGCGGTGTTCCTGTGCGCCCTGGCGGGCCTGTCTCTTCGGGATCGGCAGGATCGCGTCCCGGGCGTAGTCATTGAGACAGAGGCGGAGGTCCCCCGGGAGGAGATCGCCCCGGACTTCCCGCCGGTGGATCTGAACACTGCCACGGCGGAGGAGCTGGACACGCTGCCCGGCATCGGGGAGAGCCTGGCCCGCCGGATCATCGCGTACCGGGAGGCCAACGGCCCCTTCGGGAGCATTGAGGAGATCATGGAGGTGAGCGGGATCGGAGAGGCGAAATTCGCCGAGCTGGAGGACCGCGTCACTGTGGACAACGGCAAAGGAGAGGTGACAAATGAGGATTCTGGTGGTTGATGACGAAAAGCTGCTGGTCAAAGGCGTGAAATTCAATCTGGAGAACGAGGGGTACGAGGTGGAGTGCGCCTATGACGGTGCATCGGCGCTGGAGCTGGCCCGGGAGGGGCGGTTCGACCTGATATTGCTGGATGTGATGATGCCGGAGATGGACGGGCTGGAGGCCTGCATGAAAATACGGGAATTTTCCAACGTTCCCATTATCATGCTCACCGCCAAGAGTGAGGACGCCGACAAGCTTATGGGCTTTGAGTGCGGGGCGGACGATTATCTCACGAAGCCCTTCAACATTCTGGAGC
>NZ_CAKVVF010000080.1:0-9435 GCF_934833455.1 Oscillibacter sp. KLE 1728 | reverse complement strand
CTGGAGAACTACTGCATCTCCCTGACGCAGCGGGCCCAGGAGGGCAAGCTGGACCCGGTGATCGGCCGGGAGCAGGAGATCGAGCGGGTGGTGCAGATCCTGAACCGCCGCCAGAAGAACAACCCCTGCCTGATCGGTGAGCCCGGTGTGGGTAAGACCGCCATCGCGGAGGGGCTGGCCCAGCGGATCTCCAAGGGCGACGTGCCCTTCAAGCTGCGGAACAAGGAGGTCTATCTGCTGGATCTGACAGCTCTGGTGGCCGGCACCCAGTTCCGGGGCCAGTTCGAGAGCCGGATGAAGGGCCTTATCGACGAGGTGAAGCGCCTGGGGAACATTATTTTGATGATCGACGAGGTTCACAACATTGTGGGCGCCGGCGACGCCGAGGGCAGCATGAACGCCGCCAACATCCTGAAACCCGCCCTCTCCCGGGGCGAGATCCAGGTGATTGGCGCCACCACCTTCAACGAGTACCGCAAGTCCATCGAGAAGGACACCGCTCTGGAGCGGCGGTTCCAGCCGGTGACGGTGAACGAGCCCTCCATTGAGGACTCCGTGCAGATTCTCCAGGGCCTGGCCCCCAAGTATGAGCAGTATCACGGGGTGAAGATCTCTGAGGGGATCCTGCGTCAGGCGGTGCTGCTCAGTGAGCGGTACATCACCGACCGGTTCCTGCCGGACAAGGCCATCGACCTGATCGACGAGGCATGTTCCGACCTGAATCTGAAAGACCCGGATATCTCCCGCCGCATGGAGATTCAGCGGGAGCTGGACGACTATGAGAAAGAGCGCACCATGCTGGAGGAGCAGGAGGAGAAGGCCGAGGGCGACTACGCCCGCATGGCGGAGCTGAAGAGCAAGGAACTCCAGCTGAACACAGAGCTGAACAGTCTGCTGGAAAAGGGCGATCCACAGCTCTCCATGGAGAATCTGGCCCATGTTATCGAGCTGTGGACCAAAATCCCGGCGGCCAAGATCCGGGAGCAGGAGTTCCAGCGCCTGAGCCAGCTGGAAGTGCGGCTCAAGAGCCATATCATCGGCCAGGACGAGGCCGTGTCCGCCGTAGCCGCCGCGGTGCGGCGGAACCGGGTGGGCATCTCCCCCAAGCACAAGCCTGTCAGCTTCATCTTTGTGGGGCCCACCGGCGTGGGCAAGACGGAGCTGGTGAAGCAGCTGGCAACAGACCTCTTCAACACGCCGGATGCCTTGATCCGGCTGGATATGTCGGAGTTCATGGAGAAGCACTCCGTCTCCCGTCTGGTGGGCTCCCCTCCGGGCTACGTGGGGTATGACGAGGCGGGCCAGCTGACAGAGAAGATCCGCCGCAAGCCCTACGCCGTGGTCCTCTTCGACGAGATTGAGAAGGCCCATCCCGATGTGCTGAACATCCTTCTCCAGATCCTGGATGACGGCGAGATCACCGACGCCCACGGCCGCAAGGTGAACTTTGAGAATACCATCATCGTCATGACCTCCAACGCCGGCAGCGCCACCAAGGAGGGCACCGTGGGCTTCGGCCGCTCCGTGAACGAGCAGGACGCCGACCGGGCCATGAAGGCGCTCCAGCAGTTCCTGCGGCCGGAGTTCATCAACCGGGTGGACGCGGTCATCACCTTCAACCGCCTCAGCGAGGAGAACTTCCACGGCATCGCACGTATCATGCTGAACGAACTGGTGGGTTCCCTGAAGGAGAAAGGCATCACCTTCATCTACGACGACGCACTGGTGGAGCTTTTGACGAAGAAGTCCTACTCCCTGACCTACGGCGCCCGGAACCTGCGGCGCACCATCCAGAAGGAGCTGGAGGACCCCATGGCCACAAAGATCATCGACAGCTACGAGCATCCCATCACCCAGGTGAAGGCCACGGTGGAGGACGGTGCCATTCGGCTGTACACCCTGTGACCGGAAGAAGAGGAGAGGGAGGACCATGCTGTTTCGGAAGGATATGGATCCCCGCTGTGCCTACTGCCAGCGGGGCCAGCAGATCAACGAGCGGGAGGTGGCCTGCGTCAAGCGGGGCATCGTGGCGGTGGAGCACCACTGCCGGGCATTCAAATACGACCCCTTGAAGCGGGTGCCGCCCCGGCCGGCAGCGCTGGAGACTGAACGGCTGAAAGAGGAAGATTTTTCGCTGTAAGCAGCGTTCAGCACCCGCCTGGGGAAAATCCCCGGGCGGGCGCTGTCACAAATGGGAAGGAGAGGAGACATCATGGAAGTCAAGCGGATCTGCGCGGCGTACTGGAGCGCCACAGGCAACACAGACAAGACGGTGAACACCATCGCGGAGACCCTGGCGGAGAAGCTGGGCGTCCCTCTGGAGCGGAGGAACTTCACACGCCCGTCAGACCGGGCGGAGGATCTGTCTTTTACGGGGGGAGACCTGGTGGTGTTCGGTATGCCCACCTATGCGGGAAAGCTGCCCAACAAGATGCTGCCCTATGTCCAGCAGCAGATCCACGGGAACGGCGCCCTGGCGGTGGGGGTGGTCACCTTCGGCAACCGGTCCTACGACAACTCCCTGGCGGAGCTGTGCGCCGCGCTGGAGGCGGACGGCTTCCACACCGTGGCCGGGGGCGCCTTTGCGTGCCGCCACGCCTTTACGGACGCGCTGGCGGACGGCCGCCCGGACTGGGATGACAAGCGGCAGATGGGGGAGTTCGCGGCCCGCATTGCGGACAAGGTAAAAGACCTGACGGACATCCCTGCTCCGGTGGCCGTGCCGGGCGATGCGGCGGCGCCCTACTACGTGCCCAAGGGCACGGACGGCCAGCCCGTCAAGTTCCTGAAGGCCAAGCCCCAGACGGATTTGGGCAAGTGTACCGACTGCGGCGCCTGCGCCCGCCTGTGTCCCATGGGGGCCATCAATCCCTCCAACGTGGCGGAGGTGCCCGGCACCTGCATCAAGTGCCAGCGGTGCGTCCGCAAGTGCACGAAGCACGCCAAGTACTTTGATGACCCGGCCTTTTTGTCCCACGTGGCCATGCTGGAGCAGAACTTCACAGAGCCCAAGGAGAATGAGGTGTATCTGTGAGGCGGTGGGTTCTTGCCTTTCTGATGGCGGTCACAGCCAACTGGGTTTCTCTGATCTATGCGTTTGGCCCGGTGAGCTGGCTCTTGACGACGATACTGCTTCTGGGGGAGTTTCTCTATTTTAATCTGCGGCCCATTGAGAAGAGCGGTGCGCCTACAAAGCGGATCTGGTATTTGAAAAGCGGCTGCGAATTGCTGCGCCTGTTTTTGATTACAGCTACGGTCACAGTCTTTGTGCAGATGGTATGGCTGTGGTGCCAGATTTCCATGATAACGCCGGAGAACAGCCTTGCCGCTGGAACAGCTGTTGCAGGTGCGGCTTTTGGTGTTCTCTGGGCTGTCTTGCTGGAGGCCATCGTCTTCTGGAACGGCATGATCCGGGTGTATCTCACCTCCGTCCAGCTGGGGCTGAAGCACCGGGTGCTGGCGGCCCTGTGCGGGTGGATCCCCATTCTCAACATCTGGTATCTGCGGAAGATTATCCGCATCACCGCCGACGAGGCGGAGTTCGAGACGGAGAAGTGGGAGCTGGACACCGCCCGGGCGGAGAGCGAGATCTGTAAGACGAAATACCCGATCCTTCTGGTCCACGGGGTGTTCTTCCGGGACTTCCGCTATGTCAACTACTGGGGCCGCATTCCCAAGGAGCTCCAGCGCAACGGCGCAACAGTGTACTACGGACAGCAGCAGTCCGCCGCCGCGGTGGAGGACAGCGGGCGGGAGCTGGCGGACCGTATCCGGCAGATCCTGGCGGAGACCGGCTGTGAGAAGGTGAACATCATTGCCCACTCCAAGGGGGGACTGGACAGCCGGGCCGCCATCGCCCACGCTGGATGTGCCCCCTGTGTGGCCAGCCTCACCACCATCAACACGCCCCACCGGGGCTGCATCTTTGCCGAATATCTGCTGAAGAAGATCCCTGCAGCGGCTCGGCAGAAGATCGCAGATACCTACAACGCCGCCCTGAAGCGGCTGGGGGATGAGGCCCCGGACTTCCTGGCGGCGGTGACAGATCTGACCGCCTCTGCCTGCGAGGCCAGGAACGCGGCTACCCCGGACGCCCCCGGCGTCTTTTACCAGAGCGTCATGTCCTATTGCAGAAAGGCCCAGCACGGCAAGTTCCCTCTGAACATGACCTATCCCATCGTCAAGCACTTTGATGGATTGAACGACGGGCTGGTGGCGGTGGACTCCGCCAAATGGGGCGATCAGTTCACCCTGCTGGAGCCAAGGGGGCACCGGGGCATCTCACACGGGGATGTGGTGGATCTGAATCGGGAGAACATTCCCGGCTTCGACGTCCGGGAGTTCTATGTCTCCCTGGTAGCGGATCTGAAAAACAGAGGCTTTTGAGCGGAAAAAAGCGGAGCGTCACAGGGACGCTCCGCTTTCGTGTTCCGTGGTGTCTTTTATGGTGGGGGCCACCGGTTCCACAAGGGGATCCGCCGCCCCGCCATCCTCTGTGGTGTCATCTGCGGGGGAACAATAGGTTTTGTACAGCGCCACATGGTCATAGATGGCCCGCCAGGAGCTGTAAGCGTCTGCCGTCACACAGATATAGCGTCTGCCGTCCGCTGTTTCGCCGCAGCTGGCGGCGCAGTTGCCGGACTCCACCACATAGCCGGTCTTGGCGCCGGTGACCTCAATGCCGCCGGTATCCTTGTCCTCGATCCGCCGCAGGAACCAATTGGAGAGGATCTGCCCCTCCGGGTGGTCCGCAGTGGGGAGAGTCTCATAGGTCCGGGCCCCCAGCACCTCCCGGCACAGGTCGTTGTCCATGGCCGCCTCCAGGATCACCGCCATGTCGGAGACCGTGCACTTGTGGGCCTCGTCATACAGTCCCACGCAGTTGGTGAAGTGGGCGGTGTCCGCGATGCCAAGCTCCTCCAGCTTTTCGTTCATCAGCGCCACGAACGCCTCCTGGGAGCCCGCCACATAAGTGGCCAGCCCCAGTGCCGCGTCCGCACCGGAGGAGAGGATGGTGCCGTAGAACAACTCACGCACCGGGACCGTTTCGTCAACCATCAGCCCCACCACGCTGCACCCGTTGACATAGCAGTAGTCGGTGATGTCGATGGTCATGGTGAAGGTGTCGTCCAGCTCCGCTTCTGTGATGTGCTCAGCGGCCACCAGAACCGTCAGGACCTTCGTCATGGAGGCGGGAGAGATCACAGTATCCGCGTTTTTCTCCGCCAGGACCGTCCGGGTGTCCAGGTCAACCAGGACCGCGCAGCGGCTGGGAAAGTCCTCTCCCAACTGGATCGTGTCCGGGCCGGACACGGCCCTGGCATAGGGCTCCGGCGCAGGGGCGCTGGCGACGGATGTCACCTGAAAGGGCCGTTCGGCCTTAACCATCTCCGGCGCAGGCTTTTCAATCAGCTGGGCTCCCACGGTCACCAGGCCTACACACAGAACGGCCAGCAGCCCGCAGGGCACCAGACGGCGAAGCAGCCGCCGCCGCTTTTCCCGCTGCTTCTTTCGGCGGGCCTCCGCCCGCTGGGCCCGCCGGGTGGCCCGCTCCTCGTCCGTGATAATGGGCTTGTACTCCTCGTCCATATCGGCGCTCCTATCTGAAAGGCGGGCCTGTCCGGCACCGCCGCAGTCTCGTACTCTTCATTATAACAGATGATGGAAGAAAATGCATCTCCTATTTTCCGGTTTGGCAGAGGGAATTTTATCCATCCGGCTTTTGACCCGTGAAAAACCGCTGTCAGGCCAAGTTGTTTTTGCATAGCCTGAGTGTAAGAACAACACTTGGAGGGGAGCGTATGGCTCAAGTTACCCATTTTTTCGCAGGCGCTAACAGCGGTGACGGCTTCCAGAACCTGTTTTCGGAGATCGTGGACCTGGAAGACACCTATGATCTGATGGTTTTGAAAGGCGGCCCCGGCGTGGGCAAGGCCACCTTCATGCGGGAGATCGGCCGAAGCATGGAGGAGGCCGGCACACCGGTGGAGTACTTATGGTGTTCCGGCGACCCGGATTCCCTGGACGGCGTGGTGCTGCCGGAGCTCCGCTGCGCCGTGGTGGATGGTACGTCGCCTCATGTGGTGGAGCCCCGGTACCCTGCGGCGGTGGACCGGTATGTGGACCTGGGGCGGTTTTACGACCTCACCGCCGCCAAGGCCGCGGCGGAGGAGGTGAAGGCTCATACCCGGGCCTACAAGGCCGCATATATCCGGGCCTATCACCATCTGAAGGCTGCCCGGCAGGTGGAGCTGGATGCAGTGGCGGCGGTGCGGAAGACCTTCGACCGGGAGAAGGCGGACCGCCGGACGGCGGGCATTCTCTCACGGGAGCTGCGCCGCCGGGGCGGTGAGGCGGGGAAGACCACCCGCCGCTTCCTGGGCAGTATTACCCACAAGGGGTACATCTGGCGGTTTGACAGTGTGGACGCCCTGTGCCCCAAGGTCTATGAGCTGGCGGACAGCTGGGAGCTGGCAGGGGAGATGCTTGCCCGGCTGCATCGGGCGGCGGCGGATAACGGCTGGGACACCATCGTCTGCTGCGCGCCGGAGGAGCCGGGGCGGATCGAGCACCTGCTGATCCCCGGACTGGGGCTGGCCTTCGTCACCTCCCGGCCCGGCATGGAGTACGGGCAGAAGCCCTTCCGCCGGGTGCGGCTGGACGCCATGACGGAACCTCAGGGCAAGGCCCGGCTGCGGTTCCAGACCCGGATGGCGGCACTCCTGCGGGAGGAAGGGGCCGCGGCGCTGAAAGACGCCAAAGCCAACCACGATAAGCTGGAGGCAGTCTACAACCCCTACGTGGATTTCGACGGTGTCCGAACCCTGGCGGCGCTGGAGGCGGGGCGGCTTCTCAGCTGGCTGGGTTGAATCAGATCAGGATGCGGGCCCCGGCGGTATACCGCCGGGGCCTTGCCTTATGCGAACAGATGTGCTACAATGCTGGAAGCGAAAACAGGGGCAAGACAGCCCCGGAGGGAACGGGATCATGACCAAGGAAGAAGCACTGAAAACCTATTACGGCTACGACGTCTTCCGGGGCGGCCAGGAGGCGGTCATCGACGCGCTGCTCTCTGGGCGGGATGCGCTGGCCATCATGCCCACCGGGGCGGGGAAGTCCGTCTGCTACCAAATCCCGGCCTTGCTGCTGCCGGGGATCACCCTGGTGGTCTCGCCTCTGGTGTCCCTGATGCGGGACCAGGTGACGCAGCTGGTGCAGATGGGCATCCCGGCGGCGTTTCTCAACAGCTCCCTGACCTTCCGCCAGTACCTGCTGGCCCTGGACCGGGCCAGGGCGGGGCGGTACAAGATCATCTACGTGGCCCCGGAGCGGCTGGAGACCGAGGGCTTCCAGGCCTTTGTGCGGGAGGCAGACATCTCCCTGGTGGCGGTGGACGAGGCCCACTGCATCTCCCAGTGGGGCCAGGATTTCCGGCCCTCCTATCTGAACATTCCCGCCTTTGTGGAGAGCCTGCCCCACCGGCCCCCGGTGGGAGCCTTCACCGCCACCGCCACGCCGGACGTGAAGGCGGACATCCGCCGCCTGCTGGACCTGCGGGACCCGCTGGAGCTGACCACCGGCTTTGACCGGGAGAACCTGTATTTTGAGGTCCAGCAGCCTGCGGACAAGCGGGCGGCGCTGCTGGAGCTGGTGAAGGGCCGCCCCGGCAAGTGCGGCATCGTCTACTGTGCCACCCGGAAGAATGTGGAGGAGGTGTGCGACTTCCTCCGCCAACGGGGGGTAGCCGCTGCCCGGTATCACGCTGGCCTGGCCCCAGAGGAGCGGCAGAGGAACCAGGAGGACTTCCTCTACGACCGGGTGCAGGTGATGGTGGCCACCAACGCCTTCGGCATGGGCATCGACAAGTCCGATGTCCGGTATGTCATCCACTACAATATGCCCAAGGACATGGAGAGCTACTACCAGGAGGCGGGCCGGGCGGGCCGGGACGGGGCGCCCTCCAGCTGCATCCTGTTGTACAGTGGCCAGGATGTGCGGACTAATGAGTTTCTCATCACCCACAGCGAGCCCCGGGAGGACTTGGATCCCCGGACGGCCGAGCAGCTGCGGGAGCGGGACCTGCAGCGGCTGCGGCAGATGACCGGCTACTGCCGGACACGCCGGTGTTTGCGGCAGTATATCCTGCACTACTTCGGCGAGCACGCGCCGGACACTTGCAGCGCCTGCTACAACTGCCTCCATAACTTCGAAGAGGTGGATGTCAGCCGGGACGCCAAGGCCATCGTGGCCTGCATTGCCAAAACCGGACAGCACTTCGGCGTGGGTGTCATCGCGGAGACCCTCTGCGGTGCGGACACGGAGCGGGTGCGGAAGTACCACATGGACCGGGAGGACACCTACGGCGCTTTGGGTCAGCTGACCCAGAAGGAGGTCCAGGAGCGCATCCGCTTCCTGCTGGACCAGGGCGTGCTGGAGCTGAGTCCGGGGCAGTATCCGGTGCTGCGGCTGACGGAGCGGGCGGAGGACGTGATGTACGGCGAATCGACGCTCCAGATGAAGACGCTGCGGGAGGACCGGTCCGCCCCGGCCCGCCGGGCGGCGGCCGGGGAGCTGGAGGGGGATGCGGCGGAGCTGTTCGGCCGCCTCCGGGCCCTGCGGGCCCAGTTGGCCCGGCGGCAGGGAGTCCCCGCCTACGTGGTGTTCTCGGACAAGACCCTGCGGGAGATGGCGATTTCCCGCCCCCGGACCACGACGGAGCTGCGTGCGGTCAGCGGCGTGGGCTCCGCCAAGGCGGAGCGGTACGGCCGGGACTTTCTGACGGTGATCCAGGACTTTCCGTCGTGACGGAGATCAGAAGAGACAACAGGCGCTGCCCCATGCGGGACAGCGCCTGTCTGTGTTTTTTCAGTTCAGAAAATCCTTCAGCTTTTTGCTGCGGCTGGGGTGGCGCAGTTTCCGCAGGGCCTTGGCCTCGATCTGGCGGATGCGCTCCCGGGTAACGTTGAATTCCTTGCCCACTTCCTCCAGGGTGCGGGTGCGGCCGTCCTCGATGCCGAAGCGGAGCTTTAGAACCTTTTCCTCCCGGGGAGTGAGAGTGGAGAGAACATCCATCAGCTGCTCCTTCAGCAGGGTGAAGCTGGCGGCTTCGCTGGGCTCGCTGGCCCCCTCGTCGGGGATGAAGTCGCCCAGGTGGGAGTCCTCCTCCTCACCGATGGGGGTCTCCAGGGAGACGGGCTCCTGGGCAATTTTCAGGATCTCCCGGACCTTCTCCACCGGCATTCCCATCTCCGCGCTGATCTCATTGGGAGAGGGATCGTGGCCCAGCTCCTGCAGGAGCTGGCGGCTGACCCGAATCACTTTGTTGATGGTCTCCACCATGTGGACAGGGATGCGGATGGTGCGGGCCTGGTCGGCGATGGCCCGGGTGATGGCCTGCCGGATCCACCAGGTAGCGTAGGTGGAGAACTTGTAGCC
>NZ_CAKVVF010000079.1:0-9442 GCF_934833455.1 Oscillibacter sp. KLE 1728 | reverse complement strand
GCCTACTTCCTGGACGTCTCCCGGCTGCTGCGCTGGGCCAAGTGGGTGTACATCAGCGCCCTTATCGTTGGTGTGCTGTTCCTGAGGTTTTCTCCCATAGTCAACAACGTCTCTTACTTCACCCGGTATGTGGTGCTATTCTATCCGGCAGTCTACGCACTGTGGCTGTATGCCTGCCGGGGAAAGGGCTGGCGGGGCCTGCTGGCTGCCGTGGCGGGCGGCATCCATTTGACGGTGGTCTGTATGTGTGCGCCCTTTATTCAGGGGATGATTCAGGTGATGGTTATTGGCTGCTTTCTGCTGTTGCTCGCTATCCAGATGGACTGGTTCACCGTGCCCCGGCGGCAGGGACTGGCGGCGGTGGGCGGACTGGCTGCTGTGATGGCTGGAGCGGTGCTGTGGATGCTGTTGGTGGCGGGCTATAATGCAGCGCGGATTCAGATTCTCCTGCACCCGGAGATAGACCCACAGGGGGCGGGGTATCAGGCTGTAATGGCTCGCCGGATACTTGGGGCATCCCGCCTGATGGGGAAGGGAGGAGACCTCTCAATCCAGCCGCAAACGGTCTGGGGCAGGGAACTGCTCCCGGAGATGATGCTGCCGGAGTGGAACCACGATTTTCTGCCCACCACCATGGTCTACAAACTGGGGTGGTTGCCCTATCTGCTCCTGCTGGCAGTTTTGGCTGTCCTGCTGCTGTGGATGCTGCGGCGATGTGCCTGCCAGCAAAGCCAGAGCGGAAAGCTGCTGGCACTGGCCGTTGTCCTGACGCTGGCGGTGCAGTCGGCCTTTGCGGCGGCGCTGAATCTGGGCTTTGTGCTGTTCAGCGCCCAGCTCCCTCTGGTGACGGGAAATCTCCACAGCATGGTGGACTGCGCCCTGATCGGGTTGGCGCTGTCGGCCTTCCGCTCAGAGTCCATTTTGCGGGACGCGGTGGTTCCGGTCCCGCGGCCCCCGCAAACACAAACAGCTTGACCAGAAAAGACAAGGGCGGAGAGGGAGCCCCTCTCCGCCCTTGCTGTATACAATTCGTCAGTTGGCCTCCTGAATCAGGAAGGTCTGGTTCCCCACCCCGTCCGCGGATTTCTCCACTTCCAGGTCCTCATGCGCCTCCTGCACCGCCAGCTGCGCATCCGTCATAGGCTCCCATGGGATACCGGTACTCTCCACAAAGGCCCGGGCAGCGTCCGGATCGGCTGTATGTGTGTCCAGCGGCAGGGTGAACATGCAGCCCGTCACATTGTCCCGCAGATCCACTGTGCCGTCTTCTGCCAGGGAGAAACGCTCATAGGAGGGGGCGGCGAATCCCTCATACAGCGCGAGATATACCGTGTGATCCGAAAATATCTCCAGGCTCTGCGTGTCCAGTACATAATAGGCCCGGCCGTCCCGCAGAAAGGAGGAGCAGGCACCGTTCAGGGTGAACACGTTGACGGCCCGGGGATCATAGCCGGACACCAGGGGCGTAACAGTGAAGGCCCCGCAGGGGACCACGTCATAGTTCTCCTCTGTCAGGGGTGTGCCGTCCGTTCGGACCACGGACACCACGGCATAGGTGCGGCTTTCCTGGACATCGGCGCACCACTGGGAGATGTTGGCGCCGCTGACCATCCCCATCAGGGTGACGGTGTAGTCCCCAACGGTCTGGGTCTCATTGAGGATCACGGCGGCTTCGCTCTGGAAGGCCTCCGCCAACATTGGATCGTTCAGTTCCTCCGCAACCTGGGCGGGGGTCAGCCACAGCACGGCGGCGGACACAGTCACGGCCAGGAGGGCCACGGCCGCCGCAGCCAGCAGGGTAATTTTTTTCGTGCGATTCATGGACATCTTGTTCTGCTCCTTTTCAGATGCGTGCCGCATGGCTGCCAGCTTTTGAAGAGTCCGCTCCTCGAAGTCCGGGGAGAAGTCCACGGCGTCAAATGCGGCGCGGTAGTTCTGGCGATTCATTCCACATCCTCCTTTAAAAGTTGGCGCAGCCGCTCCCGCCCCCGGGAGAGTCGGGTCCCCACGGTAGGGAGGGGGATTTGCAGCAGCTTGGAAATCTCCTTGATGGAATAGCCCTCATAATAATAGAGGTGGATGACAGCGCTGTACTTCGCCGGCAGGGCCTGCACGGCGGAAAGGATGGGGGAGGGCTCCGGCATCTCTCCGCCTGGAAGGACCTCCGCGGTCTCCAGGGGGAGATTCCGCCGCTCCGCCGCCCGGGCCACGTCGCAGGCCCGGTGGAGCGTGGTGCGGATCAGCCACGCCTTTTCGTGCTCCAGGTCCCGGAAGTGCGGCCGGGTGGTCAGCAGCTTCAAAAAGACCTCCTGCACCACGTCTTCCGCGTCGGCGGGAGAGGACAGGCGGGTCATGGCGATCCGCAGCAGCATGGGGCTGTACGCAGCCACCGTGCGGCGGATGGATTCGTCGGTACCAAACGAAGTCAGGGTCCTCAGCTCCTTTCACCCATAACACGGACCAGCTTGCCCTGATTATTCACCTTCCGGAAAAATTTGCAAAGCCCGTTTTCTGCCTGCGGGAGATTGACAGGGAGAAGCGGCTGTGATAATATGTAAACCAATTATAGCGTCCCTCCGCACTGCGGTGGGACTTTTTTGGGACACGGTATGTCGAAAAAACAGGAAAGGAAGCGGATCATGGGAAAAAAACGGGTGTTTGCGGCGCTGCTGGCGCTGGCAGTGACAGTGGGGTCTCTGGTACTGCCGGCCCGGGCGGCCTTTACCGATACGACGGGCCACTGGGCGGAGACCGCCATCACGAAATGGAGTGAGGAGTACAGCATCATCAACGGCTATGAGGACGGCACATTCCGGCCGGACAACTCCATCACCCGGGGCGCCTTTGCGGGCATTCTGGACCGCTTCCTGAAATTCCAAAGCACCTCGCCCGCCGGGACGTTCTCTGATCTGAGCGGGAACTACTGGGAGGATGCCATCCTGAAGCTCCACGCCTCCGGCGTTTACCTGGGCAACAACGGGCAGGCCCTGGCCGGGGACACCATCACCCGCCAGCAGGCGGTGACCATGATCGCACGGGCCTTCAACATCTCGGGGGAGAGCGCAACGGTCTATTACCTGGATGCGGACCAGGTGGCGGATTACGCGAAGCCGTATCTGGCGGAGATGTCCGCCCTGGGCTACATCACGGATTCCTCCGACGGGTACTTCCGTCCCACGGACGCCATCACCCGGGCGGAGATCGTGACGATCCTGGACAACATGATCGAGGTGCTGATCCAGACCAGCACCACCTACACCCAGGACGTGGAGGGCACGGTGATGGTCAACGCGGCGGAGGGGGCCTGCCTCCAGGACATGACCATCACGGGGGATCTGATTCTGGCCCCCGGCGTCACCGGGACGGTGACCCTGGAGAACGTGACCATCCAGGGCGCGGTACGGAACTTCGGCAGCGCCGTGGTCACGGACCTCTCCCAGCGGCCGGAGGAGCCGGAGCAGCCGCCGGCCATCCAGCCCGGCGACGTGTACACGCCCTCGGAGACCACAGGGGAGTATCTGACATACAGCAACCAACAGATCCCCATCTACGCCGGGGTGGAGCGGAACCGCTTCTCCCAGGGAGATTTCATGTGGGACCCGGACCGTCCGGACCGCCTGATCTATACCGGTGACGACTACCGGACCCGCTTCGGCATCGACGTGTCCGCCTATCAGAACCGGGCCAGCGCCAACGACACCATCGACTGGGAGGCCGCCAAGGCCGACGGCGTGGAGTTCGCCATGGTGCGGATCGGCCTGCGGGGCTACGGCTCCGGCAGCATCATGGAGGATGCTTTCTACGCCCAGAATATTGACGGGGCCATGGCGGCGGGCATCGAGACCGGCGTCTACTTCTTCGCCCAGGCCATCACCGTGGAGGAGGCCATCGAGGAGGCGGACTTTGTCATCAGCCTGCTGGAGGGCCACGAGATCGACGGCCCCGTGGCCTACGACTGGGAGATGCACGACAGCACCTACCGGGTCTACGGCACCACGCCGGAGATGGCCACCGCCTGCGCAGTGGCGTTCTGCGAGCGCATCGAAGAGGCCGGCTACGACGCCATGGTCTACGCCGGGCAGTATGTCAGCTACATCAAATATGACCAGGGCGCTCTGGAGCCGTATCTCTCCTGGTACCCCGAGTACAAGAGCGAGAGCTCCGAGCTTCTGTACCCCACCCTGTACTATCACATGGACTACTGGCAGTATTCCAGCAAGTGCTCTGTGGCCGGTATCGGCGGCAACGTGGATGTGAACCTCCAGTTCATCCGGCGGTAAGCCCTTCTCTCCAAAAGAAATACGGCGGGGCGTCTGCCCCGCCGTATGGCGATTCCAGGGGAGTTACTTGCGGTTTTCCTTCTGGGCCTTGTTCTGGTTCTGCTGGCTGTTCTCACGGTTCTCCTTCTGCTGAGTCTGGCCGGCATCGCGCTTGTTCTGGTTGTCGCGGTTGCTCATCAGGACACCTCCTTTCGCCTGCTTGAGTACATGGCATAGTCTCACCGCCAGCTGCGGAAATTATACGCGGAGGCTGGAAAAAACCTTGTCACCGGAGGAAAAAATGGATTGACAAAAGGACAAAAGGGTGCTATACTAATCCAGCAAAACAAAGAAGGCTGACTGCATCCGCCTCACCTCCAGCGATTTGGCAAAGAGGTTTACACTGCTGTAATCAGACCACCGGGCGGTGGTTTGTTGTTGCGCGGATGCCTGCATGGTATCCGCGTTTTGTGATTCTGAGATGGAGGTGCTTCGACCATTAGTAAAGTAGTGCATGAACTGAACGAGGAGATCAGAGACAAGGAGATTCGCCTGATCGGTTCCGAGGGCGAGCAGCTCGGCATCATGCCCCCTGCGGAAGCTTTGAAGATCGCCGACGAGCAGGGCCTGGACCTGGTCAAGATCTCGCCGCAGGCCGTTCCCCCCGTGTGCAAGCTGATGAACTACGGCAAGTTCCGGTTCGAGCAGAGCAAGCGGGAAAAAGAGGCCAGAAAAAACCAGCACGTGGTGGAGATCAAAGAGATTCGGATGTCTCCGGGCATCGACATCGGGGATTTCAATACGAAGCTCAAAAACGCGCAGAAGTTCATCGCCGACGGCAACCGCGTCAAGGTCTCGGTCCGATTCCGCGGCCGGGAGATGGCCCATACCGACATCGGCAGGGACCTGCTGGACCGGTTTGCCGCACAATGCGCCGAAACCGCCAATCTGGATAAGCCCGCCAAGCTGGAGGGCCGGATGATGTCCATCTTCCTCTCCCCCAAATCCGGCAAGTAATCTGATTTCAACGATACGGAAGGAGCAACCATTATGCCGAAGCTGAAGACCCACAGTGGTGCAAAGAAGAGATTTAATCTGACCAAGACCGGAAAGGTCAAGCGCGCCAAGGCCTACAAGAGCCATATCCTGACCAAGAAGGATACCAAGCGCACTCGTCGTCTGCGTGCCGGCGGCTATGCGGATACCACCAATGTGGATGCCATCCGCAAGATGATCCCCTACAAGTAAGACACGAGACGTTCAAATAGGAGGTTTTTGAAATGGCTAGAGTCAAGGGCGCGATGATGACGCGCAAGAGAAGAAATAAGATCCTGAAGATGGCGAAGGGCTACTGGGGCTCCAAGTCTAAGCACTTCCGTGTGGCCAACCAGGCCGTGATGAAGTCCCTGAGCTATGCCTACACCGGCCGCCGGCTGAAGAAGCGTGATTTCCGCTCCCTGTGGATCACCCGCATCTCCGCCGCCTGCAAGATGAACGGCATGAACTACTCCACCTTCATGCACGGCCTGAAGGTCGCTGGCATTGAGATCAACCGGAAGATGCTGGCGGAGATGGCTGTCAACGACGCCGCCGCCTTCACCCAGCTGACCGAGATCGCCAAGAAGGCGTAAGATCCCTTTCCAGACTATGTGAGCAGCGCCCTCCCAAATGGGAGAGCGCTGCTTTTTGTATATCCAGGGGCGGAGGGGAGGCAATCCCCGTTGTGCCCCTTCGGTCAGGCTTTCCGACAGAAGTACGGCCCGCAGTCCGCCTCATGGGTCTGCGCAAACGTCCAGGTGAAATCCTTGTCTACCACATACCAGTCCGCTCCGGGAATGGCGCGTGCATCTGCGGGCAGGGTAACCAGCTCCTCCGCCGTCACCGGCCGCACCAGAGGCTCACCCTCCGGCGGCTCTTCATAATAAAAGAGGTATTTCTCACCGGATGCCTCCGACAGAGCCTGCCGGGCCGCGTCGCCGGACAGGCAGGGCACCAGGTTCCAGGAGAAGAGATGCCACAGGTAATTCCCATCCGACAGCACATGCCTCCCCAACTCCGCGTCGGACACGCCGTCGGCAAAAACGTCCAGCCAGCGGTTCTTCACCCGCCGAATGTCGGTGGGGAAGGGTTCCTCCCAGGGAACCATGGTGGCCACACACCGGCAGATGGGCAGCCCCTGCTCATGGAACTTGGCCTCGTAGTCCGTCATGACGCCCACCGGGCCATTCGCATGGAGGTCCCGGGTGACCTCGGACAGCTCAAAGCCGAACAGAGGCAGCTCCTCCACGGAGAAGGTGAAGAGGTCCTGATTGTCCGTCTTGAAGTGGATCTGCCCGCCCATCTTCAGCACCTGGCGGTACAGCCGCAGGAAGTTGCCGTGGGTCAGGCGGCGCTTGGCGTGGCGGTTGCTGGGCCAGGGATCGCAGAAATTGATATAGATCCGGTCCGCCTCTCCCGGGGCAAAGAACAGGGGCAGCTGGTCAGCATTGGCGTCGATGAAGAACACGTTGGTGAGCCCCTGGGCCGCACACCGCTCCATGGCCATGACCATGGCATCCGGCACCCGCTCCACAGCGATGAACAGCACGTCCGGCTCCGCCGCCGCTGTGCCGGCGGTGAAGCGGCCCTTGCCGCAGCCCAGCTCCAGCCGCAGCTCCCGGGCCTGGGGCATCAGCTCCCGCCACTTGCCCGGCATGGAGTAGGGCTCCCGGATCAGGCGGTCGCCGCAGCGCTCCATCCGGGGGATCAGATTCTTTTTCTTTCGCATCCGCATGTGTCAACATCCTCCTGGGTCGGTTCCCGATCCGATTTCAGGAAGACCCCGCCGGGGAGTCCTCCGTACATTCAGAATGCTATTGTACCATACAGACCCGGCGCTGTAAATGGCGGCGTGGATTTCCTGCTTGCGCGGAAAGCAAAGAGATGATATGATAGCCCAAATGGGAGGGGGGAGCGATGTGCCCAAGGTGCCCTACTGCGGCAGAAGCATGTTTTATCAGGAGGCGGGCGAGGGCCCGGTCCTGATCTTTCTCCATGGCAATACCGCCTCATCCCGGCTGTTTGAGCCGTTGCTTCCACTCTATACGCCTCATTTCCGGTGTGTGCTGCTGGACTTTCTGGGAAACGGGCGCTCCGACCGGGTGGAGTCGTTTCCGGCGGACCTGTGGCAGGAAGAGGCTCGGCAGGCCCTGGCCCTGATCCGGGCGGCGGGCTATGAGAGGCCCTGTCTGCTGGGAACCAGCGGCGGCGCCTGGGCCGCCATGAACGCGGCCCTGCTGGCACCCGGCGCAGTAGGCGCCGTAGTGGCGGACAGCTTTGACGGGCGGAGCCTTCACCCGGGGTTTGCGCGGGATTTGACAGCAGAGCGGGACCGCGCCAAAAGAGACGAGGCAGCCCGGGAATTTTATGCATGGTGCCAGGGACCGGACTGGGAGGCGGTGGTGGACCGGGACACGGATGCCCTGTTGCGATGCGCCGCCTCCGGACGGCCGCTGTTCTGCGGCCCGCTGGAGCAGATGCGGCCGCCGGTGCTCCTGATGGGGAGCCGGGAGGACCCCATGTGCAGACAGGATTTGGAAGAGGAATACAAGGCGATGGCGGCGCAGATGCCCCATGCCGCCGTGCGCTTGTTTGCATCCGGTGGGCACCCTGCCATTCTTTCCCGGGCGGAGGCGGCTAAGGAGGAGATCCTGGCATTTTGGCTCCGGTGCGAGGCGGCCGAGAGGCTGTGAGATTTCCGGCAGATACAACTGGAACGAAGGGCCTTGTGAATGCATTAACAAAATTGTATAAAGTTTAACGAACAATTTGTATGAAGTGTAAAAAACGTGAAATTTTTCGCAAACTGCACAAATTATACTTGATAAATGCCGCCAGTCACCCTATAATAAAGTTTGTGAGTAAATTGGCAATATCGGAATGACTCTGTGTTCTCCCGGAGGGGCGGCACAGCCCGGCCCCCTGGAGTGCCGAAAGGCATGAAACAAGGAAACCAAACAATTTATTCAAAAATAACAGGAGGAAAAATCATGAAGGTTGCAGTTTTTGGCGCAGGTACCATGGGCAGCGGCATTGCGCAGGTTTTCGCGGCAAAGGGCCACACCGCCCTGATGTATGCCAGCTCCGTCGCTTCCGCGCAGAAGCACAAGGATAAGCTGGCTGCTTCCCTGCAGAAGCGGGTGGAGAAGGGCAAGATGACCCAGGAGGCTGTGGACGCCCTGCTGGCCAACGTGCTGGTGGAGGAGAAGTCCGCCTGCGCCGACGCGGATCTCATCATCGAGTGCGTCAAGGAAGACATGGCTACCAAGAAGGAGCTGCTGAATGAGCTGGACGGCCTGTGCAAGCCCGAGGCCATCTTCGCCTCCAACACCTCTTCTCTGTCTATCACCGAGATGGGCAACGGTCTGAAGCATCCCGTCATCGGTATGCACTTCTTCAATCCCGTGCCCAGCATGAAGCTGGTGGAGATCATCCGCGGCGCCAACACCACCCAGGAGACCTTCGATTTCGTCTATAAGCTGTCCCAGGAGATCGGCAAGGAGCCCGTCGAAGTGGCTGAGGCCCCCGGTTTCGTGGTCAACAAGATCCTGATCCCCATGATAAATGAGGCCATCGGCCTGGTAGAGACTGGCGTCGCCTCCGTGGCCGACATCGACAAGGCCATGCAGCTGGGCGCCAACCATCCCATGGGCCCCCTGGCTCTGGGCGACTTCATCGGCCTGGACGTGTGCTTGGCCATTATGGAGACCCTGTACAATGAGACCGGCGACTCCAAGTACCGTCCCGCGCTGCTGCTGCGCAAGATGGTCCGCGGCGGCCTGCTGGGCAAGAAGACCGGCAAGGGCTTCTATGATTATTCCAAGTAATTGAAGTCAGCACCAACAAGAAAAGGAGTTAATGGTATATGGATTTTCATCTGACAAACGAGCAGCAGATGCTCCGGAAGATGTACCGTGAATTCGCCGAGAACGAAGTGAAGCCTCTGGCTGAGGAGATCGACGAAGAGGAGCGGTTCCCCATGGAGACCGTCGAAAAGATGGCCAAGCTGGGGATGATGGGTATTTACTTCCCCAAGGAGTACGGCGGCGCCGGCGGCGACGTTCTGTCCTACGCCATGTGCGTGGAGGAACTGGCCAAGGTCTGCGGCACCACTGCTGTTATCGTTTCTGCCCACACTTCCCTGT
>NZ_CAKVVF010000078.1:0-9580 GCF_934833455.1 Oscillibacter sp. KLE 1728 | reverse complement strand
GCGCTGGTGAGCCGCCGCTTCTCCGCCTCCTCTGGGGCCCGGCCCCGGAGCTTGGCCGCAAGAAATCGGTCAATCTGCCAGGCGCTGTCCGGTGCCTGATCCAGAGCCTCGTCCCACAGCTCCCGGGGTACGCCTTTCTCCCGCAGTTTCTCCCGAATGCGGGCCGGGCCATAACCAAGGCCGGCGCAGTGGCGCACCAGGACCGCCGCGTACTCCGCGTCGTTGATGGCGCCGATGGCCTCCAGCCACTCGGCGGCGTACCGCGCCTCCGCCTGACTGGCCCCCTTCTCCTGGAGCTTCCGCTCCAGGTCGCGGCGGCTCATGGCCCGCTTGCCGATGAGGTCCGCCGCCGTGGCCTTCACGTCGGAGACGCTGGCAGCCTTCTTCAGCTGCTCCAGACGTCTGCCGTCCAAATCATCTCCAGTCCGCAGGCCGAAGTCCAGCGCCTCCTGCTCTGTGATCTTCAGGCAGGCGCCGTCCTCCAGGAATACCAGCACCCGGCCCTTTTTGTGGGGGGACGCCTGGACGCGCTCAATCCGCATCTTCGAAGTCGTCGGCGCTCACATCCACCGCCCGGCCTGCCGCCTTGGCGGCGATGCGGGACTGGTTGCTCATCAGCTTGTCGAAGTTCCGGCGGATGTCCGCCTCCAGCTTGTCCGCCGTCTCCGGGTTCTCCTGGAGATACCGCTTGGCGGCGTCCCGGCCCTGGCCGATGCGGGTCTCCCCGATGGAGAACCAGGAGCCGGACTTCTGCACCAGCTCCAGCTTCACGCCCAGGTCCAGCAGCTCACCGAAGTGGGAGATTCCCTCGCCGTACATGATGTCGAACTCCGCCTCCCGGAAGGGGGGCGCCACCTTGTTCTTCACCACCTTGGCACGGGTCCGGTTGCCCACGATCTCAGAACCGTTTTTCAGCGCCTCGATCCGGCGCACATCGATGCGGACGGAGGCGTAGAACTTCAGCGCCCGGCCGCCGGTGGTCACCTCCGGGTTGCCGTACATGATGCCCACCTTTTCCCGCAGCTGGTTGATGAAGATGACGATGCAGTTGGTCTTGCCGATGGCGCCGGTGAGCTTCCGCAGGGCCTGGCTCATCAGCCGGGCCTGCAGGCCCACATAACTGTCGCCCATTTCGCCCTCGATCTCCGCCCGGGGCACCAGGGCCGCCACGGAGTCCACCACCACCACGTCAATGGCGCCGGAGCGGACCAGGGCCTCGGTGATCTCCAGCGCCTGCTCGCCGGTGTCCGGCTGGGCGATCAGCATGTCCTCCACCTGGACGCCCAGTGCCCGGGCATAGGTGGGGTCCAGGGCGTGCTCTGCGTCCACAAAGGCCACCTCGCCGCCCCGCTTCTGGGCCTCCGCGACGACGTGCAGAGCCAGGGTGGTCTTGCCGGAGGACTCCGGCCCGTAGATCTCCACAATCCGCCCCTTGGGCAGGCCGCCGATGCCCAAGGCCACGTCCAGGGACAGAGAGCCGGTGGGGATGTAATCCACGTTCAGCTCCGCCTTGTCGCCGAAGCGCATAATGGCGCCCTTGCCGTACATCCGCTCGATCTGGGCCATGGCCGTGTCGATGGCCCGCTTCTTATCGTCCGCCGGAGCCGCGTTGGGCAGCGGCGCTTTCTCTCTCGCCATTGTATTCTCCTCCTGATTCTCTATAAAAACTCTTTATTTCAACTCATCTGTAAGTCCCTTACTTCTCTGAGAGAGTCCCCAGCAGAGGGATCCAAACAGCATCCCTCCATACACGATCACCGCGCGGCCGCCAGGCAGCGTCTCCCGGACAGGGTCCCAATACTCAGGCGCATAACTGGACGGGTCTGTTTCAACCGCTGCAAAAAGGATAGGTCACCGCCGTGGCCGCCATGGAAAGGGCTGACGCCCTATACGCCGTATAGCGCGGCTTGGGCGAGTGCTTAACGAAACCCCGGCGCATCAGCGTCCAGCCCGACACCAGGGGCCCGGCCCACAGCAGGGTCGGACTTCCCGCCTCCTGCACATAAAACGGCAGCCCCACCATTGCCGTTCCTTTCTCTAAACGTCAGAGCTCTGTACACAGCGTTCCGAATACCACCCGGGGGATGTCGTGGTGGTCCTTCACCACCTGGATATCCCCGAAGCCTTGGGTCCGCATGATCCGCAGCACGTTGTCCGCTTGACCGATGCCCACTTCAAAATACAGACGGCCGCCGGGAGCCAGGGCCTCCTTCCACTTCTCGGAGATGCTCCGGTAGAAGTCCAGGCCGTCCTCGCCGCCGTCCAGGGCCAGATGGGGTTCATAGTCCTTGACGGAGGTGTCCAGCGTCTCGATGTCCGCCCGGGGGATATAGGGGGGATTGGACACGATGCACTGGAACTCTCCCAGGGATTTCTCCGGCTTTTCCCGGGCGTCCGCCTGCATGGGCACCACCCGGGCGGTAAGGCTGTTGCGGCGGACGTTCTGGCGGCAGATCTTCAGGGCCCCGTCAGACCACTCCCCCAGCACCACCCGGGCCTGGGGCACTTGGGCCGCCACCGCCAGCCCGATGCAGCCGCTGCCGGCGCACAGGTCCAGCACCCGGCATTCCCCCAAGGTCTTGATATAGCCAATGGCCTGCTCCGCCAGCACCTCCGTGTCCGGCCGGGGAATCAGCACGTCCCGGGAGATGTCCAGCGGGAGCCCATAGAACTCCCACTCACCGATAAGGTATGCCACCGGCTCGCCCTCCAGATGCCGCCGCACCAGGTCCCGGACCCGGTGCTCCAGCTCCGGGGAGGCGTACAGTCCCCCATCCCGGGCCAGCTCCTCCCGGCTCTTGTTAGTGCCGAAGCAAACCAACTCCCGGGCCTCCAGCGTGGCCTCCTCGATCCCTGCCCTCCGCAGCTGCTGGCGGATATCCAAATACAAATTGTTGTATGTCGTCGCCATAATACGCCTCATTATCAAAAATTCACCATTCGTCTTTCCCTTTTTCACTGGGCAAGACCAGCTCCAGGGACCGGATGGCGCACTCGATCATGGAGTCGTCCGGCTCATTGGTGGTGAAGTTCTGCATCCACATTCCGGGGGCCGTCAGGATTTTGGCCAGCCGACTGTCCTGCACGTGGCGGCCCACCCAGCGGTTGAACTCATAGGTAATGCCCACCACCAGAGGCAGCAGAATCAGATGTGCCAGTGTCCGCAGCCAGACATTGGTGATGGGCCAGATGCCGAACACCACACTGGACACCAGGATAGACACAAAGATCACCACGAACAGAAAGCTGGTGCCGCACCGGGGATGGTGCCGGGGCTGAATGCGGACATTCTCCACCGTCAGGGGTAGCCCCGCCTCGTAGCAGAAGATGGTCTTGTGCTCCGCCCCGTGGTACTGGAACACCCGGTAGATGTCCTTCTGCTTGGAGCAGAAGATCAGATACAGTAGGAAGATAGCCACCTTCAGCACGCCTTCGATCAGGTTCCGGCCCCACATGGGGAAGTCCGGGAAGAAGTGCAGCAGCCCACCGGTGAGGAAGGTGGGCAGCACCAGAAAGAGGAAGATGGACAGGCCGATACCCAGCAGCACAGAGAGGCCCACGATCAGCCCCTCCAGCTTCTTGTTGGAAAAGGTCCGGTCCAGCCACTGTTCAAATTTGGAGGGCTCCGTGGTCTCCTCCTCCGGATAGAAGTCCGCGGAGTACATCAGCGCCTTCACGCCGTTGACCATGGAGGAGAGGAAGTTGACGGTGCCTCGGATCAGGGGCCAGCCCAAAATGGGATGCCGGTCCTTGATGAGCCGCAGCTCCTCCACCTTCTCCACCAGATTGCCCTCCTGGTCCCGGACCACGATGGCCTGCTTCTCCGGGCCCCGCATCAGAATGCCTTCAATGAGTGCCTGTCCGCCGATGCTGGTGCGGAAGGCGCAGGATTGGGGTTGTTTTGCCATGTGTTTCCTTTCTAATTCCGTACAGTTGAATTCTACCATGCTCTGTACAGAAATGCAAACATTTGTTCGATTTTCGAAAATCATTCCTTGACCGGCAGGCAGATGGTGACCACCGCGCCGCCGCCATCGGCGTTGCCGATGGTGAAGATGCCGTTGTGAAGGCCGACGATCTCATCGCACACCGCAAGGCCGATGCCGCTGCCCCGGGCCTTGGAGGAGCCCTTGTAGAACTTCTGCTTGATGAAGGGCAGCTCCGCTTCCGGGATGCCGGGACCGTAGTCCCGGACCCGAACCACCTCAAACTCGCCCTCCCGGCTGATGGAAGTGTCGATCCGCTTGCCGGAGCCGCCGTGCTTGGCGGCGTTGTCCAGCACGTTGCAGAACACCTGCTTCAGCCGCTCAGAGTCGCCGGGGATGGGAGGCAGGTCCTCATCCCCGCACTCGTAGTTCAGTTTGATGCCCTCCTGCCGGAACAGCTCGCCGTAGGTGAAGATGGCGTCCTCAAACTCCGCCTGCAGGTCCACCTGCTCCATCCGGAGGGTGAATCGGCCGTCCTCCATCTTGGAGAATTCCAGCAGCTCCTCTACCATGGTAGAGAGCCGCCGGGCCTCGTTCAGAATGATGCGGATGCCGCGGCGCATCTGGGCGGGGTCATCTGTGGTGTCCTCCAGAATCGTCTCGCCCCAGCCGTTGATGGCAGTGAGGGGCGTCCGCAGCTCGTGGGACACGGAGGAGATGAACTCGGATTTCATCTTCTCGTTCTGGCCGATCTTGAGGGACATATCGTTGATGTTGTCCACCAGTTCCCCCAGCTCGTCCGTGTACTTGTTTTCGATCTGGAAGCCATAGCTCCCGGCAGAGATCCGCTTGGCCGCCTCAGACACCACGGCCACCGGCTCCACCACGTTGTTGATGAACAGCAGGCTGGAGATCAGCACCAGGGCCATGCAGATGCCTCCCACCGCCAGAATGATAAAGACCACCAGGACAATCTGCCGGTCCACCAGCTTCATGGACGTCACCAGCCGCATGACGCCCGCCACCCGGCCGTTGAACAGCAGGGGCGCTGAGACCGCCATGATCTTCTCACCCGTCTCCGGGTCTCTGCCTTGGAAGGGCGTGATCTCCTGATTGGTGATGGCTCTGGTAATATCGCTGGTACCCGGCGAGCTGCCTGCTGTCAGGCCGGAGGTGGACATCTGGATACGTCCGGTGCTGCCGATGAACTGCAGCTCAATCCGGGACTTGTCCTCATAGGTGTCCACTGCCTGGGTCGCCATCTGGTTGTACTCGGAGTAGCTGTTCATGAAGTAGTCGTTGAAAGCACTGGACATGGCCTCCGCCTGCTTCATCAGGCCGTTTTCCATGCTGCTGTAATAGTAGGTGGAAACGCCCACAGATACCAGCGTCACCAGCAGCATCAGCAGCACCAGCACCGGCAGAATGGTATTGACGATCCACCGCTTCCGCAGGCCCCGGAGGCGCAGCACCGTCCACTTCCGATCCCGTTCTTCCTCTGCCATGGGCCGCTCCTCCTTTCCCTGCGTTCCTTACGTCGGCATCACTGGCCGGCCGATTTTCTCAGAACCCCCACTTGTATCCGTATCCCCACACCGTGGTGATATACGTGGGATTCTGCACGTTGCTTCCCATCCCGCGGCGCGGGATGGGACCCCTTTCCTCAGCTTGCGCGGCGGAAGTAAATTCCACCTTGCGCCAAGGTTTTGGCTTCCGCCAAAACGCTTGTACGGGCCATCGGCCCGCCCCGCTCCGCGGGGCCCCGGACAACGCCCGGAGCCGCTCAGAACCCCCACTTGTATCCGTATCCCCACACCGTGGTGATGTACGTGGGATTCTGCACGTTGTCCTCGATCTTCAGCCGCAGGCGGCGGATGTTGACATCCACGATCTTCAGCTCGCCGAAGTAGTCCCGGCCCCAGACCATATCCAGGATCTCCTCCCGGGAGAGGGCCTTGCCCGGATTTTCCATGAACACCTTCATGATGGAATACTCCACCTGGGTCAGCTTGATTCGCTGGCCGTTCTTCTCCAGCGTCCGGTTGCGGGTGTTCAGCAGAAAGGGATCCTGCCGAATCTCCCCGGTCTGGGGGATCTCCTCTCCGCCGGCCCGGCGGAACAGGGCGTCCACACGGGCGGTAAGCTCTGCCGGGGAGAAGGGCTTGGTCACATAGTCGTCGGCGCCGGTCATCAGTCCCGTCACCTTGTCCATCTCCTGGGAACGGGCGGTGAGCATGATGATACCGATTTTGGTGTTGGTGGCCCGGATGCGGCGGCAGACCTCAAAGCCGTCGATCCCCGGCAGCATGATGTCCAGCAGCGCCACCCGGGTATCGGGGTTCTCCTTCAGCTTGTCCAGTGCCTCTTCGCCGGTCTCCGCCTCAATGACGTCGTACCCGGCACGGCGCAGGTTGATGACGATAAAGCTGCGGATGCTGGACTCATCCTCCAGCACCATTACTTTTTTCATTCGGCATACCGTCCTTTCTTCTCTGTCAGCTGTCGCCGGCGGACCACTCCGTGGTGATCAGGCTGAACGCCTCCCGCACCTCGTCTTCCGTCAGGCCGTATTCCCAGCTCCCATTTGCGTCCAGAAGCTCGGCCGTGTAGATGATCTCCGGCAGACGGCGCAGGATGACCCGGCCGCCCCGGGTAGCTCTGGCCTCGCGGCCGGAGCCTGTGAGCTTGGTGATCCGCAGGACATCCTGTGGTGGCTCCCCGCTGTCTCCCCGGTAGGAGAATGTGACCGTGACCTCCTCCGTCCCGGCCGTGCGGGTAATGAGGATCTGATCCTTCCACACGTCCGGCAGGCGCAGGTACCAGCCGTCCTCCACACTGTGGTAGGTGCTCACCACAGCCGCTTTGGTGCCGTCGCTGGTATAGGTATACCAGTCGATCCGCCGGCAGGGGTCCTCACCCACGTTTCCCCAGGCCGGGATCGGCTCGGGATGGGGGACCTCTGTGATACCGTCGCCGTTGATATCCTCCGGGTACAGGGAACTGAAGGGCGCGATCTCCGAAGACACCCCCGTCACGTCGGACAGCAGGATGTTCACCAGTTCTCCATTTTTCACGGTCAGGATGTCAGTGACCATCCAGGCCGACTCCTCCACCCCCGTGACGAACAGGGCCGGCGTACCGTCCTGTAGGACACCGCTCTTCACACGCCCCTGCTGGCTCAGCTCCGCCATGGTGCTGGTGATCCGTGCGGAGGTTCGCAGCTGGAACTCTTCCTCCTGCCAGCAGTAGTAATCCGCAATGCCGTTGCCCTCCTCATCGGCCCGGAGCACCACCAGCTCCCACAGGCCATCCTGATTCAGATCGTTGACCGCATATTTCACATAGCTGGTGCCCTGCACCAGCTCCTCCGGCTCCCCGGACCGCAGGGTGTAGACGGAGAGGGCCAGGAGGTCCGTATTGACCCGCCAGCCCACCAGCAGCTCCTTCCGGCCGTCCTGGTCCAGATCCTCGTAGGCAATGCTGTAAATGCTGGTGCCGGTGCCCTCAATGACGGCAGCCTGCTCATATCCCTGCTTTCCGGCGGTAAAAATATAGATCTTCAGGGGCTTCTCATCCGCGGAGTTGCGGAAGAAGGCCAGCGCCTCCTCCTCGCCGTCTCCGTCCAGATCCTCCAGCTGTACGGGCTGGATGTTGCTGCCGGAGACGGGGGCCGCGTACTCCGCCCCGCTCTCCAGCAGCTGGTTGAGTGAGCTGTTCAGCTCCGTGTACTCCTCCGGCAGCTGCGGCAGGCTGTACAGGTCCGTGGGGGAAAAGGAAAATCCGCAGCCGCTGGCGGACAGAAGCAGAAGCAGGCCGACCGCTGCCGTCAGCATCCGCTGTATTCGCTGTCTCATGGCCTCCTCCTCTCTGCCGGTGGGCTGCCCCCGCCGAAAAACGCATAATTCAACTTATATATGATAGCACGTTTTCTCCCTGATGTGTAGGGGTTGTCAGCATTTTTCCCGCATTTTACGTTCTGTTCATTTTTCCGCCGTCCCCGGTCGGAAGGCCGCGATCAGGGCCAGCTTCCGCCTGCGATCCAGCCGTTTGATGGCGGCCTCCCGCCGCAGGGCCGCAGACCGGTCCGGCACCGCCTCCTGGTAGACCAGCTCCACCGGCAGGCGGCTGCGGGTGTACTTGGCGCCCCGCCCGCTTTGGTGGGCCTGGAGGCGGCGGGGCAGGTCGTTGGTGCAGCCTGTGTACAGTGTGCCGTCCCCGCAGCGCAGGATGTAGACCAGATAGCCCATACCGTCCCTCCTCTGTCCGATGAGACCAGTATACCACAGCCCGCCGCCCCGTCAAAGGGCTTTCCGCATGGGGACTTCCCTGCCCGGCATAGGAATGATGGTACAGGGAGGGATTCTATGTTGTCTGCCGCACTGCTGCTCTTCGCCAACACGCTGCTCTTCTCACTCCGCCTGTCCGGCGGCGGGTCGTTTCCAAAGCCGCTGTCCGCCGCAGAGGAGCGGGAATATCTCCGCCGCTACGCCCAGGGAGATCAGGAGGCCCGGGATGTACTCATCGAGCGGAACCTGCGCCTGGTGGCCCACATCATCAAGAAATACTATACCCAGAGCGCCGATCAGGAGGACCTGATCTCCATCGGCACCATCGGCCTCATCAAGGGCATCTCCAGCTTCGACCCGGAGAAGGGCGCCCGCCTGGCCACCTACGCCGCCCGCTGCATTGAAAACGAAATTCTCATGTACTTCCGCAGCCAGAAAAAGCTCCAGGGAGAAGTCTCTCTGTCGGATTCCATTGAGACAGACAAGGAGGGCAATGCCCTCCAGCTGATGGATGTGGTGGGCGTGGATGACACCATGCTGGACGATATCCACGACCGGGACAGCGCGCTCCGGCTCCACCAGATCATCCGGGAGCGTCTGACCACCCGGGAGGCGGAGATCATTCGCCTGCGGTACGGGCTGGGCGGCACCATCCCCCTGACCCAGAGGGAAATTGCCGCCTCCTTCGGGATTTCCCGGTCCTATGTGTCCCGCCGCCGCTAATGTAAGCGAAGCCCGGAGAGTCTTGATGGACAAGACTTTCGGGCTTCAAGTGCAACTGGGGTAGCACTGCGGTTATTGTAAATGGTAAAAATTTTAGGAAGATAAGCGGCTGTTCATCAAATTATATCAACATTCGAAAAATAATGTTACTGAGATATTGGTGATAAATATTTCTTTTTTATTAGCTCCTTTAATTCATCATTGCTTCTGATAAGCTTCAAAATACGATCCGGATAATTATCAACAATTGTATTTTTAGCAATGTACTTTGTAAGTTTTCCTTTAAAATTGGCAATAGCTAAAGCGTCTTCATATTTTTTGCTTTTGATGATAGTTTCGATAGTCGCTAATCTTTCTGTGTAAAGCTCATCAATTTCCTTTTCTGATGTGACTGAAAGCAGCTCCGTCTTTAGATTGCTAATATCGTGCTTTTCATGAAGAAAATTCTCCTTAAACTTATTGTTAATAATATTATTAACATACCATACAGTTTGCTGAACTTTATTAGCTTCGAATTCTTTCCAAAACAAATCAAAATAATTCTGATTTGCCATATCTCCTGACATAAAAGTCTTAATAGCCGTTTCAATAATGACCGAATCACATAGTATATTTTCGATTTCATTAATAGGAATTGTGTAGATG
>NZ_CAKVVF010000077.1:3557-9661 GCF_934833455.1 Oscillibacter sp. KLE 1728 | reverse complement strand
GCTGGTGATGGGGTAGGTGTTAGCCCTCGGGCCCCCCATCCGTGGGGTGTTTTTGGCGGGCGGTTTCGGGGGCGGTAATAATGTACCGTTGCAAATGACGGCCGTGTGTATGTTCAACTGGCGCGTCTTTGTGATGATCCCTCCAGAGGACGGATTTCCAGATAGTAGTGAGGCTCCGCCAGATCCAGCGATACCTGGGTAACACCATTTTCCAGATCAAAGCCCAGGTTCTGCCGGACGATCTCAATGGTGTCCGTGTTCACCAGGGCGGCGGTCTGGTCGGTGAGCTCCAGCGTGGATCCCAGGGCCGTCACCAGATCATAGCCCTGGAGGCCCACGTTCTCCGAACCAGAGCAGCCGTAGTCATAGCTGGGTGCCTTCCAAAAAGAAGCCGCCACAGTAACACTGCCGCCTGCCGGGACGGTGACGGGGAAGGACAGGTACAGCACCCGCTCCTGGGACAGGGCTTCCATCAGGATCTCATCCAGTCGGCCGTCGCTGTACCGGTCCTTGGGGGTGCCGGAGAAGAGGCCGTACTGCTCCAGCAGCTGCCACACCAATCCCTGGTACTGCGCCTGAGAGAGATACCGGAAGGGGCTTTCCTGCCCGCGGCCCAGGCTGAACTGCTCAAATTCCGCCTGATAAGCCCGGCACAGCAGGTCCAGCACATCGGCCAAGGTGGTCTCCCGGCAGGTGACGGTGCAGGACACCCCATCGATCTCCTGGTCACAGCCGCCGTCGGCGTACCCCTGGAGGACATAATCGCCAATGTCATCACCCAGGACGATCAGGATTTTTGTTTCCGTCTCTCTCCGGACACCATCGGGAACGAAGTAGCTGTACTGGCACCAGCCCCGGTCCGCATCCCGACTCATGCCGTTGAAGCCGTAGGAGAGGACTGTGGTGGCCTCTGGGTCGGTAGTGAAGGTCACCGCCTGGGTAGCGGCGTTGTATTCCTCATGGGGCGCGGCGAAATCCGTGAACTGATATACAGTCACCGGGACCTCCGGGGCAGCAGTTTCCTCCATCGCCCGGGACAGGTATTCTCCGTCTGCCAGAAGTGCCTGATAATCGGCCCATTCGTCCGGCGGGGCCAGGTTCCAGGTGGAGCCGTCCGGCTCCCCGGCGTCCTGAAAGCCTCCGGCGTAGCCGCCGGAGAGCACAGAGAAACCGGTCCCCCCGCTATCCACGGTGACAGCAGCGTTCAGCTCGGGAAAGTCCAGCCAGCTGGTGGAGACGGGGTAGAGGGCGTTGACCGTCACACTGCCGTCAGCAGGATTGGTCAGCGTGTAGCTGTCTGTCACCTGGGCCCCCCACTGTCGGGGGGATCCATCCTCATAGGAGCCGGGGGCAAAATCCCAGGTGACGGTCCGCCCTGCGGTCAGGCGGGTGTTCGTTTCCGCCGTGGTCAGCGGAAAGACCGGCCCGGCGTAGGACAGGAAGGTAGTGCCCGGGCTGTGGCCGTCACCGCCGGATTCTCCACCGGCCAGCGCGGCATCTCCGGGGCTGCCGGTGCCCGCTCCCGGATTCGATTGCCACAGTCCCCACGCCCCGGCGCAGATCACCGCGAGACATGCGGCCGCGGCCAAAAGCCGAACCCATGAGGGCCGCCGCTGTACAGCGGCGGGGGAGGAGGCGGTGTCCGCCTCCTCTATGAGGCTTTCGTCCACCAGACCCAGGATTTGAAACAACCGCTCCGCTTTCACAAAAACACCTCCTCCTGTTCCAGATAGGTCCGCAGGGCCTTCCGGGTGCGGAAGAGAGAGGACTTGACCTTCCCCTCTCCGCAGTTCATTCCGGCGGCAATATCCGCCACACTCTGCCCGTACC
This sequence comes from Oscillibacter sp. KLE 1728, assembly GCF_934833455.1. NCBI lineage: Bacteria > Bacillati > Bacillota > Clostridia > Eubacteriales > Oscillospiraceae > Oscillibacter > Oscillibacter sp. KLE 1728. Next base: position 7,831 of record NZ_CAKVVF010000077.1, on the reverse strand, counting down.
AGTACCGCCGCAGGAAGATGATGCGGCTCTCCGGACTCTGCCGCCGCAGAAACGCGCTGATGAGCGACGCGATTTCCTGGTCCTCCATCGTCTTCTCGGTTCCGTGGGGCTCCGGCACACAGTCATCCAGCTCCCCCAACAGCACCTCCATGCCGTCCCCGCCCCGTTTGGCGGTGCGGCTCTGCTTCCAGCGGTCCAGAGAGAGGTTGCGGACGATGCGCCCCAGCCAGGCCCGGAAGGCGGAGGGGCGGGCCGGAGGAATGGCGTTCCAGGTGCGCAGATACGTGTCGTTGACGCACTCCTCCGCGTCGCTGTGACTGCGGAGGATGTTCCAGGCAATCCCCGCCAGGAAGCCGCCGTATTTGCCGTGGGTCTCGTCAATAGCCCGCTGATCCCGCTGCCAGTACAGGTCGATGATCTCCGTGTCCTCCATGTTATCCTCCTCTCTCCCGCAGCAGCTCGTTGGCAAAGCGGTTCAGCGCCTCGCAGGGCGCATAGGCGGTGCGCCAGCCGGTGCCGTCGATAATCAGAAACGGGTTGTAGGCCGTGACGTTCGCAGCTGTGCCGTCAGCCATGGTCACCGTGAACAGGACGGTCTGTCCGGCATACTCCGAATAGGACTGGTCCGGCCGCGTGATGCGGACATCTGCCAGCAGATCCGCCAGGGTCTCGATCTCCCCGGCATCCAGCTCCAGTGTCACATCCGGGGGGCCCACCAGGACGGTGGCTGCGGCGATGTCCGCCGCCTCCAGACCCCGGAAGGGCCTCCGGCCCCAGAACAGCAGTCCTGCCGCCAGCGTCAGCAGGATGGCCAGCACGGCTCCGCCCATCAATAAGTACCGCTTTTGCAGATTCATGGGATCCTCCTCCTGTCTCCAGCCCGCGGCCGGAGGTTCTCTCACCAACATAGACGAGAAAACGTGATGCCGGTTGCAAAGAAGTGGAAATTTTCCAAAGGAAACCGCTCTGGAGCGCGGACGCTCCAGAGCGGTTTTGAAAGAGAGCGGGGATCAGGCCTCCAGCAGCCCCAGGCTCACCAGGAACTCCCGGGCCACCTCATCCACAGTGCGGCCCTCCACGTCCACCTGGTAGGTCAGCTCCGCCATCTGCTCGGTGGGGATCTTGCCCGCCAGTTGGTTCAGAATGTCCGCCACCTCCGGGTACTTCTCCAGCAGATCGTCCCGCACCAGAAAGACGCCGTTGTAGTCGGGGAAGAAGCTCTGGTCGTCCTCCAGGACCTTCAGCCCGACCTTTTTGTTCAGGCCGTCGGTGGAGTAGACCACCGCCACATCGAAGCTGCCGTTTTCAATGGCGGAGTACTTCAGGCCCATATCCACAGAGACCGCGTCCTGGAAATTCAGACCGTAGAACTTCACAAAGGGGTCATACTTCATGCTGCCCTCCAGGGTGAAGAACTCCTGCTCCGCGCCGAAGGTCAGCTGGTCCGCAATGGGGATGAGGTCGCTGATGGTCTCCAGGCCGTACTCGTCCGCCAGGGCCTGGGGCACGCCGATGGCGTAGGTGTTTTCAAAGCCCAGCTGCTCCAGCTGGGTGAGGCCGTAGCTGTCCAGCTCGCCCTGGACGTAGTCGTAGATCGTCATGCCCTCCGGAACGTCCACCGTGTCCTGGCCCAGGAAGGTGGTGAGGATCGTGCCGTCGTAGGAGATCATCAGGTCGCAGGTGTGGCTGTCATCCTTCAGGGAGTTCCAGTTGTTCACCTGGGACATCTGATCCTGAATGGTGACGGTCAGGTCCGTCTGGTCCTCCACCAGCATCTTTACCATGTGGTGCATCAGCTGGGTTTCGGAGTAGTCGCCGTCATAGAGAAGAATGTCGCCGGTGCCGCCGCGGCCATAGGGCAGCAGCAGGATGAACGCCAGTACGATGGCCGCCACCGGGATCCACATTTTCTTGGAGCCGCCCCGGCTCTTGCGCATCTGCCCCTCGAACCAGCTCATGATGAGGTCCAGCACCACGGCGATGACCATAAGGACGCCGGTGGCCGCCAGAATCAGGGACATATCGGAGATCCGGATGGCCTGGGTGATGACGCCGCCCAGACCGCCGCCGCCCACGAAAGCTGCGAATACCGCAGTGCCGATGGCGTTTACCACCGCGATGCGGATGCCGGTGAACACCGTGGGGAAGGCCAGGGGGAACTCCACCATCAGCACCCGGTAGGGCTTGCTCATGCCCATGCCCCGGGCGGCTTCCTTCACACCCGGGTCCACCTCCTGGAGTCCCAAGCAGGTGTTCCGCACGATGGGCAGCAGGGAGTACAGCGTGATGCCGGTGATGACCGTCAGCTTGCCGGGGTCCAGCACCACCATGATGATGCCCAGAAGGGCCAGGGAGGGAATGGTCTGCAGCAGGTCCACAATCCGCAGGATGACGGGCCGGGCGGTCTTGGAGACGTATGCCCAGATGCCCAAGGGCAGTCCCACGGCGATGGACAGCAGGCTGGCCGCCAGAACGATGAAGAGATGTTGAAAAATCAGGTCCCAGCTCATTTGCCCGCCTCCTTTCGCAGGCCGCGGGGCGTGACCCTTTTCTGCAGCAGGTCAATGACCAGTCCGAAGAGAACGGCCAGTATGGCCGCCGGGATGGCCCCCAGGAGAATCAGCGTGTTGTTGTTGGAGCTGGTGCCCCGGTACACAAAGTCGCCCAGGCCGCCCAGGCCGATCATGGAGGCCAGCACCGCCCAGGAGACGGTGTAGATGGCGGCCATCCGCAGCCCCGAGATGATGACCGGCATGGCCAGGGGCAGCTCCACCCGCACCAGCGTCTGGAAGGAGGACATGCCGCAGCCCTTGGCGGCCTCGATGTATTTCGGCTCTACCTCCAGAATGCCGGTGTAGGTGTTTTTCAGCACTGGGAACATGGCGTACACACTGAGGGCCACGATCACCGTGGGATAGATATTCCCCCACCAGATGAACAGCACGCCGATGAACACCAGGCCGGGAATGGTCTGGAAGATGGAGAGAATGGGGATGATGATGCCCGACAGCCACCGCGGGATTCGGGAGAGGAGGATGCCGAACACCAGTCCCGCCGCAAAGCCGATGACCACGGAGATCAGCACATATATCGTGTGCAGTCCGATGGCCCGCAGCAGGTCGGCGCCGTAGTCCTGGATCAGCGTCATCATTTGGAATCACCCCACAGATTCTCCGCCACGCTGCGGGCCACGCTGGTCTTGGTGACGATACCGGCGATGGTGTCGTCCGCATTCAGCACCACCACGTAGTTGGCACCGGAGTCCAGCAGGTAGTCGAAGCTCTCCTTGGCCTCGTCCCCCACCCGGACGGTCCGGGCGGTCTGTCGGATCAGAGGCTCGATGCTGGTGAGTTCCCGGCCCCAGTGGCGGATGTCGCCGATGGAGATGGTGCCTAAGTACCGGTTCTGCTCGTCTGTGACCAGCAGGGTGTCCACGCTGCCTCGGGCCATGCGCTCGGCGCACTCCAGCACGCCGCGGTCCTTCCGGACGCTGAACACATTGGTGCGCATGAAGCTCTCCACTTTGGAGGGGGCGGTGTCCGGCGTGTGCTTGCCCATAAAGGTGCGGACCAGATCGTTGGCGGGGTGCTCCAGCATCTCCTCGGGGGAGGCCATCTGGACGATTTCTCCGGCGGCCATGAAGATGATGATGTCCGCCAGCTTCAGCGCCTCGCTCATGTCGTGGCTGACGAAGACGATGGTCTTGTTCAGCTTCTGCTGCAGGTTCTTCACCTCGTCCTGCAGGGACTCGCGAGTCAAGGGATCGAGAGCGGAGAAGGGCTCATCCATCAGCACGATGGGGGGAGAAGCCGCCAGGGCCCGCAGCACGCCGATGCGCTGCTGCTGGCCGCCGGAGAGCTCGGAAGGATACTTGTTGGCAGACTGCTCCATGTGGACCAGCTGCAGCATCTCCTGGACGATCTCATCGCACCGGGCCTTGTCGTACTTCAGCAGCTTGGGGACCACGCAGATGTTCTGGGCCACGGTCATGTTGGGGAACAGGCCGATCTGCTGGATCACATAGCCGATATGCCGCCGCAGTTCCACCTTGTCCTGGGAGTGGATATCCTGCCCGTCGATGCGGATGGTGCCGGAATCGGGCTCCAGCAGGCGGTTGATCATCTTCATGGTGGTGGTCTTGCCGCAGCCGGAAGGGCCGATCAGGACCACGAACTGTCCGTCTGGAATGGTGAAATTCAGGTCCTTGAGGACCGGGGTCTTGCCATAGCTCTTGGAGACGTGTTCAAACTGGATCATATCGCTGCCTTCACTCC
>NZ_CAKVVF010000077.1:0-3547 GCF_934833455.1 Oscillibacter sp. KLE 1728 | reverse complement strand
GCCGGTGGGCGGCCTCTGCGGCGCTGGGGCTTCCCACCAGGATGATGACGTCGCCGCTGTACAGTTCGGCATAGGGACCGGGGGAGAGGATCACCGTCTGGCCCCGCCGGATGGCCACGATGGTGCCGCCGGTGGACTGCCAGAATTTCAGCTCCCCGATGCTCTTGCCGATGAGAGGAGAGTCCTTGGGGACAGGGACCTCATAGTTGGGGAGGGGCTGACCGGCCGCAGCAAATGTGTCCTGCCCTTTTACCAGGGCCGACACGGTGTCCGCCATGCGCCGGTTCACCTCGGCGGACTCCGCCAGCAGCGCCTTCAACTGGAGGCGCAGGGAATGGATGTCCGCATCCTCGGAGAAGTTTTCGATGTACCGGCGGGCGCTGTCGGCGGAGAGGACTACGGCCCCGCTCTGGGGCTTCACATCCACCACCTTCATGTCCGCCAGCAGCCGCAGGGCCTTGCGGATCGTCTCCGGGGATACCCCGTACTCCGACGCCAGCACCGACCGACCGTAAATCCGGCTGCCCTCCGTCAACTCACCTTGGGCGATGCGGGTAGCCAGATCCAAAGCGATCTGCAGATACTGGGACGGGACAACTGCCTGCCTCAAGCCATCACCTTCTGTTCTGCGATTGTATGGCCCCTATTATACACTGCCAACTTTGAAAAGTAAATAGAGATGGCAGTTAAAAAATTATAAAAATATAGGAACAATTTACGGAAAAAGAAAAAATCGGAAAGACGGCACAGAAAAACGCCCCTCCCGTTTTCACGGGAGGGGCGTTTGACCGGGAATACTGATCAGCCGAAGTTCTCTACAATGTCCACCAATTCCGCGCCGATGCGTTTCTGAGCTTCTTTGGTGCCTGCGCCGATGTGGGGCGTGCAGGAGACAGCCGGGTGGGAGGCCAGGGCCCAGTTGGGATCCTTCTCGCTCAGCCACACGTCCAGACCGGCGGCCTTGACCTTGCCGGAGTTCAGAGCGTCCAGCAGGGCGGCCTCGTTCACGTTGGCACCCCGGGAGACGTTGATGATCACCACGCCATCCTTCATCTTCGCAAGGGACTCCGCATCCACCAGGGGCTTGTCGCCACTGGGGGCACAGAGGACGACGATGTCGGACTGGGAGAGCAGCTCGTCCATAGTGACAAAGTGCATGGTCTCGCACTCGCAGCCCTCCGGCTTGTTGCGGTGGACCACGGACAGCACATTCATGCCCAGGGCTTGACCCTTGGCGCCCACCAGCTGGCCGATCCGGCCATAGCCGATGACGCCCATAGTCTTGCCGGAGAGCTCAAAGCCCTTGGAGTAGGCTTTCTTCTCCCACTTGTTCTCCCGCATGGTGTGGCCCGCGATGGAGATGTTCCGGGCACAGGAGAACAGCAGGGCCAGAGCCAGCTCCGCCACCGCGTTGGAGGAGGCGCGGGGCGTGTTCTTCACCTGGATGCCGTGTTCCTCTGCGTATTTGACTGCGATGTTGTCTACACCGACGCCGGCCCGGATGATGAGCTTCAGGCGGCTGCCTGCGGCGGCGTCGATCTGCGGCTCCTTGATCTTGGTGGCGCTGCGGATGATAACCACGTCGAAGTCCCGCAGGGCTGCGCCCAGCTGATCGGGCTCATAGAACTGCTCGATGACTTCATATCCATCCTTGCGCAGCTGTTCCATTGCGCCAGCATCCATCCCATCGGTAACCAAAACTCTTAATGCCATATATAATACCCCTTTTCATACATTTCCGGCACACCCCAGGGGTGCCAATGTCGGAAACCCCAAACGCCCATTGGGGGACAGGCGCCTCCGTGAGAGTGGAGTTCAGAGATAGGAGCTGCGCGTGCGGCAGTCTGCCTGACGCTCCGGACTCCATCGCAGGAAGGGGGAAGGCGAAGCCTCTCTGGCTTCACCGGAGTGAAGATGTGGAGCGTGAAGAGTGGAGATACGCCTGGCGTGTTCCACTCGCTCTCCCACCCGCACAAAAGGAAGGGGGCTGGTAGAAATCGTGGGGGCTACACCGTTGCGGCATTGCGATTCCCGGCCCTTTTGGGCCGCCAATCGCGCCGCGGTCTCGAAATCGGCTCGCTTTCGAGACCGCTGGCGGCGCTTCGCCGGTTTCCCCAGTTCTTTTGCCGGAGGCAAAAGAAGAATTTTTAATCCTTTTCCGCAGGGCGTGTACCTGCCGAAAATTCCCCGACTCAGACGCCTTGGGCGGCGTTCACCAGTCTGCAGACTGACGGGGGGCCTCCATGGGGGAGCAGGTCCCCCATGGAAAGCCGTTACGCGTGCTCTGCCTCGTACTTCTTCAGGAACTCCACCAGGGCCTCCACGCCCTCCTTGGGCATGGCATTATAGATGGACGCCCGCAGGCCGCCCACGCTCTTGTGGCCCTTCAGGTTGTCGAAGCCGGCGGCCTTGGAGGCGGCCACCACATCGGCATCCTGCTCCTTGCTGGGGGTGACGAAGGGCACGTTCATCAGGGAACGGTCCTCCTTGCGGACAGCACCGGTGAAGAACTTGCTCTGGTCCAGGAAATCGTACAGCACCGCGGCCTTTTCCTCGTTGCGCTTGTTCATGGCCTCCAGTCCGCCGTTTGCCAACAGGTACTTGAAGACCTTGCCGCAGCAGTAGATGGCCCAGCAGTTGGGAGTGTTGTACAGGGAGTCATTGTCCGCATGGGTCTTGTAACTCATGTAAGTGGGCACGAACTGGGGCAGGTCCTCCCGCAACAGGTCCTCCCGGATGATGACCACCGCCATGCCGGCGGGACCCACATTCTTCTGTACGCCCGCCCAGATCAGGCCGTACTTGGTGACATCGCAGGGACGGGAGAGGAACATGGAGGACTGATCCGACACCAGGATCTTGCCCTTGGTGTTGGGCAGATGGAAATAGGTGGTGCCGTTGATGGTCTCGTTCTCGCAGATATAGACGTAATCTGCGTTGTCGGGGATGTCCAGATCGGAGCAGTCAGGGATGTAGGAGAAGTTCTTGTCCGCGGAGGAGGCGACGATCTTCACCTCACCGTACTTCTGGGCCTCCTTGATGGCCTTCTTTGACCAGTTGCCGGTCTCCACATAGCAGGCCACGCCGTTCTTCATCAGATTCATGGGCACCATGGCGAACTGCACGGTGCCGCCGCCCTGAACGAACAGAACCTTGTAGTTGTCGGGAATGCCCATCAGCTGACGCAGGTCCGCCTCGGCCTCGTCCCGGATCTGCTGAAAGACCTTGGAGCGGTGGCTCATCTCCATGACGCACATGCCGCTGCCCCGGTAATTCATCATCTCGGCGGCGATCTCCTCCAAGACCTCCTCCGGCATCATGGCGGGTCCGGCGGAGAAATTATAGGTACGTCCGTATTTCATACTCATTTCCTCCAAACTTTTTTGTTCTGGGGTTTCGCATCGGCGCGCAGACATCTGTCTGTTTCCTCTTCCAGTATAGCACAGAATTGGAAAGAATCAACCGGAAAAGCGGGATGAGTCCGCCTGTGAGAGAGGACGGCGGACAGCCCGTAAAAAGTTTTAGGGGCACAAAAAAACTTGCAGAA
>NZ_CAKVVF010000076.1:0-9734 GCF_934833455.1 Oscillibacter sp. KLE 1728 | reverse complement strand
CCATGGAGCTGACCCGGGCGGTGGGGGAGAATCTCAAGCGCATCCGCAAGAGCAAGAAGCTCAGTATGGAGCGGCTGGCGGCGGAGGCCGGCGTGTCCCGCTCCATGCTGGGGCAGATCGAGCGGGGGGAGGCCAACCCCTCTGTGGGGCTGCTGGGCAAGCTGGCCGGGGCATTAAAGGTCCCGGCGGAGGTGCTGTTGGAGAACGATGACTTCGAGCCGCTGCTGCTCCTGCGGGAGCTGGACAACAAGGCCGCCCGGCTGGATGGGGGCAAGGCGCTGTTGCGGCCCTCGCTGCCCTATGACGACGTGTTGCGGCAGGAGACGTTCTTTCTGGACCTGTACATCAGCGGCCGGTACGCGCCGGAACCTATGGTGCCCGGCTGCGTGTGCCTGGCCACCAGCCTCTCCGGCACGGTGCTGCTCCACGCGGAGGGGCAGGACTTCCAGCTGCTGGAGCGGGACGCCCTGCGGTTCGCGGCGGATCAGCCCTTCTGGCTGGAAAACCAGTTCAACGGCACCGCCCGGTTGCTGCTGACTTACCGTTATTTGAAATGAGGAGGATTTTTTCATGCACATTCGGACTGCCTCTCTGGCGGACGCGGCTGCCCTGGCGGCGGTGGAGGCCGCCTGCTTCCCACCAGCGGAGGCTGCCACGGCGGCGGAGATCACAGACCGTCTGGCCTACTACGCAGACCACTTCTGGCTGCTGGAGGAGGACGACGGCACGCTGGTGAGCTTTGTGGACGGCATGACCACCGACGAGCCCACGCTCCGGGACGAGATGTATGAAAACGCCGCCCTCCACGACAAGGACGGCACCTGGCAGATGATCTTCGGCGTCAACACCCTGCCGGCCTATCGCTGCCGGGGCTGCGCCGGAGCGGTGCTGGAGCGGGTGATTGCCGACGCCCGGGCCCAGGGAAGACGCGGCTGCGTCCTCACCTGTAAGGACAAGCTGGTCCACTACTACGAAAAATTCGGCTTTGTGAACGAGGGCGTCTCCCAGTCCACCCACGGCGGCGTGGTATGGTATGACATGCGCCTGACCTTTTGAAAGAGAAAGAGAACCCGCCGGCCATCAGGCCGGCGGGCTTGTCTTTGTTATGGCGGGAACTCAGTCACCCATAGGGGCGCCGCACTGGGGGCAGAACTTGCTGTCAGAGGCCGCGCCGCAGATGGGGCAGATCTTCTGGGCGGGAGCTGCTGCCTCAACCTCGGCGCCATCGTCCTTACGGGGTTTGCTGGCCTCCAGCTCGGCGATCTTGGCCTTAGAGGTGTTGACGGCCTCTACCAGGTCCCGGACGGCGTCGGGGATCTCCCCCTCGTACTCGCTGACGAACCACTCGCCTATGGTGCGGTAGTTCTTGTCGATCTCCCGCTGCTCCCCGGCGATGGCCATGGAGATGCGGGTCAGCTCCGCCGCGTCCTTGGCTTTATCCGCTGCCACGGCGGCCACATCCTTGGCCTTGTCGGCGGCCACGTAGGCCAGGTCCTTTGTCTTTTTGGTCAGATCCTCAAAAAAAGCCATGTCGATAAACTCCTTTCACCTGCGGACCAAACGCCGCACTGATCGTCTTCATTTCCGTTTCATGCCTCTCACTTGGCTTCAGTAGAGCGCACTTTTCCACTGAACGCAACAAATTCCGGATTTGTTTACACATCGTTTTCAATCCACCGCAACGCCCGGTCCACTGCCCGGCGCCACAGGCGGTACTGGGCCTCGCAGGCGGCCTGGGGCCGCTGGGGCAGAAATACGTGCTGGCTGCGGCGCAGGGCAGCCACTTCCTCCAGACTGCCCCACACTCCGGCCGCCAGCCCCGCCAGGGCCGCAGCGCCGAAGGCAGTGGTCTCCACCTGGGCGGGTCGGTCCACCGGCAGTCGCAGCAGATCCGCCTGGGTCTGCATCATGATGTCGCTGACGGAGGCACCGCCGTCCACCCGTAATGTGGTGATGGGGCAAGGGGCGTCGGCGTTCATGGCCTGCACCAGATCCGTCACCTGGAAGGCGATGGCGTCCAGCACCGCCCGGGCAATGTGGGCCTTGGTGGTGCCACGGGTCAGCCCCACGATGGTGCCACGGGCGTACATGTCCCAGTAGGGGGCGCCCAGGCCGGTGAAGGCGGGCACCACGTAGACGCCTCCGGCGTCCGGCACGCTCTCCGCCAGCCGGTCGCACTCCGGGGCGGAGGAGATGAGCCCCAGTTCATCCCGCAGCCACTGGATGGTGCTGCCGGCGTTGAACACGCTGCCCTCCAGGGCATAGGTAGTCTCGCCCCCCAGGGACCAAGCCACGGAGGTTACCAGTCCCGACTGGGAGGCCACCGGCTCACCGCCCACATTCATCAGCGTGAAGCAGCCGGTGCCGTAGGTGTTCTTCGCCTGGCCCGGCGTGAAGCAGGCCTGGCCGAACAGGGCCGCCGGCTGGTCCCCGGCGCTGCCGCAGATGGGGATGCCCGCCAGATCCTCCAGTCCGGGAATGTCCGGGGCCACACGGCCGTAGAGATGGCAGTTGGGCAGCGGCTCCGGCAGCAGGGAAGCGGGGATGCCCAGCGCCCGGCAAAGCGCCTCGTCCCATTGGAGGGTGTGGATGTTGAACAGCATGGTCCGGGAGGCATTGGAGTAGTCTGTCACGTGGGCTGCCCCGCCGGTGAGGTTCCAGATGAGCCAGCTGTCCACCGTGCCGGCGCACAGCTCCCCCCGCTCCGCCCGTTCCCGGGCGCCGGGGACGTGGTCCAGCAGCCACCGGATCTTGGTGCCGGAGAAGTAGGCGTCGATCAGCAGGCCCGTCCGCTCCGCCACCAGGGGGCCCAGGCCGTCGGCCTTCAGCGTGTCGCAGAGGGGAGCGGTCCGGCGGCACTGCCATACGATGGCGTTGCAGACCGGCTGCCCGGTGGAGCGGTCCCAGAGGATGGTGGTCTCCCGCTGGTTGGTGATGCCCAGGGCGGCGATCCGCTTGGGGTCGATGTGGGCGGCGCCCACGACCTCCGCCAGGGCCCGCTTCTCCGTGGCCCAGATTTCCAGCGGATCGTGCTCCACCCAGCCGGGCTGGGGGTAGATCTGGCGGAAGGGGTGCTGGGCGCGGGAGACGATCTCCCCGGCCCGGTTGAACAGGATGGCCCGGGAGCTGGTGGTTCCCTGGTCCAGGGCAGCGATGTATGTTTCCATGAATGCGGCCTCCTCTGGCGTTTGTGACGGAAGTGTGGTATCATCGACCCAGAAAGCAGGCATCCTACGCCTGATGGCACACAGTATAGCACAGAGAGGATGATTTTTCCATGGTGAGAAACGAATTTACCTTCCCCTCCGCAGACGGGCGGACCGGCATCCATGCGGTGGAGTGGACGCCGGACATGGCACCCCGGGCGGTTCTGGTGCTCTCCCATGGCGTGTCGGAGCACATCCTGCGGTATGAGCCCCTGGCGGCCTACCTGACGGAGCGGGGCTTTGCCGTGGCGGGCCACGACCACCTGGGGCACGGTCTCTCCGTGGCGGCGGGGGCGCCCCGGCTGTACTTCGGACCCAGGGGCAGCTGGGACTGGGCGGTGCAGGACCTCTATGCCCGGCGGGAGCTGGCAGGGCAGCGGTTCCCCGGCCTTCCGGTGTTCCTGCTGGGGCATTCCATGGGGTCCTTCCTGGCCCGGACGTATCTGATCCGCTACCCCGGCACCGTGGCCGGAGCCATCCTGATGGGCACGGGGCAGATGCCCCCGGCGCTGGTGGCGGCGGGCCGCGTCCTTGCCGCCCGGGAGGCCAGAAAGGTGGGGGACCGCCATTCCAGCCCCTTGGTGAACAAGCTGGCCTTCGAGGCATACAATCAGAAATTTGCCCCCAACCGCACGGGATACGACTGGCTCTCCGCCAGCACGAAGAACGTGGACCAGTATCTTGCGGATCCCCTCTGCGGAGGGGACCCCACCATCGGACTCTTTCGGGAGATGCTGCGGGGGATCGCCTGCATTGAGAAGCAAGAGAACCTGAAGCGGATGAACCGGAATACCCCGGTCCTCTTCCTCTCCGGGCAGGACGACCCGGTGGGGGACATGGGCAAGGGTGTCCGGCGGGCGTACCGCAGCTTCCGCCGCTCCGGTGTCCGGGACGTGGAGATCAGGCTTTATCAGGGCCTGCGGCATGAGATCCTCCAGGAGACGGGCCGGGAGAAGGTCTATGCGGACGTGGCGCACTGGCTGGAGGCCCACCTGCCGGAACAGTGACCGGCCGGACGCAAAAGGAAGCCGGGCATGGACGTTTCCCCATGCCCGGCTTCTTACGCAGCCCGCAGATTTCCCAGAGACAGCACTGCGGGATCTCCTGCCCGGCGCAGCAGCTGGAGGGAGACCACTGTGTCGGCGGTGAACACCAGCAGCGCGGCATAGGTGGCGGTTGGCGGCACGGCGGCCAGCGCCGGGGCTATCGCCGCCTGGATCACCGGCAGCCCTGCTGCCACCAGCAGGCTCCAGGCCAGGGAGAAGGGCAGGCAGACCCGGCCCCGCAGATTCCACCGGACCTGGGAGTAGTCCCAGAACCGCACACCCAGCAGACGGTCATAGAGAACGTGTACGGCATACTCCACTGCTGTGGCCGCCAGACCGCCCCACAGGGCCAGAGACCAGAAGCTGCCGCTCAATGATTCCGGCAGGGCCAGCACCGCCAGGGCCCCCAGCCCGTACACCGGGCACATGGGCAGCAGCAGAAAGCACTTCCGGGCCTGCCGGTCCGCGTGGGTGGCGATGGCGTACCCCCGTTCCAGCAGATAGCCGAGAAAGCTGTATGTCCAAAATGTCCATAGCCACAGAGACAAGCGTCCCCCTCCTCTCCCTGTCCAGTCTGTCCGGACGGAAGAGATTCATACCTCATTGCGCGGCGGAAGATTTTGTGTTACAATGGCCGCAAAGGGGCCGTTGCCATTTGGCTGGGCGGCCGAGGGGCATCCGCCGCCGGTGTGGTGCCCCGGAGAGAGGCACGAAGGAGGGGGAGGCGGATGGCGGATACCTGGGAGGCGCTGGAGCAGGCCTGCGGACAATGCCGGAACTGCGCCCTGGCGGAGACCCGGCTCCACGTGGTGTTCGGTGACGGTGCCCGGGACGCGGAGATCCTGCTGGTAGGGGAGGGCCCCGGTCAGCGGGAGGACGAGCAGGGCATCCCCTTCGTAGGGCCGGCGGGGCTGCTGCTGGATGATATGCTGGAGATCATCGGCCTGGACCGGACGAAGGTGTATGTGGCCAACATCGTCAAGTGCCGCCCGCCCAGGAATCGGGACCCGCTGAATGTGGAGCAGGACGCCTGCATCGGCTGGCTCCGGCGGCAGACGGCGCTGCTGCGGCCCAAGCTGATTGTCTGTCTGGGCCGGATCGCCGCCAAGGCCATCATCAAGGAGGACTTCAAGATCACCGCCGAGCATGGGAAGTGGTTCCAGCGGGGCGGCGTCCAGATGACGGCTATCTACCATCCCTCCGCGCTGCTGCGGGATGTGGAGAAGCGGCCGGAGACCTTTGTGGACCTGAAAGCTATTCAGGCCAAGGTGCGGGAGATCTGCACCCACACGGACTGCTGAACCGGGAGGCACTGCCTCCTGGTTTTTTATCTATATTGTAAACTTTATTTTTTTTAAGGTTGACAATTATGGAAAGCCTTGCTATACTTCCTCCAGACACAGGAGAGGAGCGATCTGATTTGAAACAGACTTCCATGACTAGGACCCGGCTGCGGACGGTGGACCTGGCGTACGCCGCCCTGTTCGCAGTGCTGCTGATGGTGTGCGCCTGGATCAACATTCCCCTGACAGTGCCGTTCACGCTCCAGACCTTTGGCGTGTTTGCAGCCCTGGGGACCCTGGGGGGCCGGCGGGGGATATTGGCTATCCTGGCATATCTGCTGCTGGGCCTGGTGGGCCTGCCGGTGTTCTCAGGCTTTCAGGGAGGCCCGGGCGTTCTGCTGGGCACCACCGGCGGGTATATCCTGGGCTTTCTGGCCTCGGCCCTGCTGTATTGGGGCATGACCGCCCGGCTGGGCGACCGTCCGGCGGTGACGGCCGCGGCCATGGTGCTGGGCCTGCTGGTGTGCTATGCCTTCGGCACCGCCTGGTTCCTGGTGGCCTATGCCCGGGCGGCGGGGCCCATCGGCCTGTGGGCAGCACTGGGAATGTGCGTGTTCCCCTTTGTGGTGCCGGACCTGGTGAAGCTGGCCTTGGCGTGGATGCTGTCCCGGCGGCTAGCGGGCTGCCTGCGGTAGAACAGCACAGCCTCCCCAAAAAGGTTTGCGTTCCCGGAAAAAGTGTGATATGGTGGAACGCGGATTTTGTCAGCCTTTGGAGGGACAGAAATGAGACTGTTGGCATTTTTCAAGCGGGAGGCGGTGCTGACCGTGGCGGCACTCTGCGCACTGGCCACCATGGTCCTGGTGCCGCCGGACGCCGCCTATCTGGGCTACATCGACCTGCGGGTGCTATGCCTGCTGCTGTGCCTGATGGCGGTGGTGGCGGGCTTCCAGTCCTGCGGGGCGTTCCAGTGGCTGGCCGGCCATCTGCTGTCCCGGGGGACCGGACCCAGGGCCCTGGCAGTGATCCTGGTGCTGCTGCCCTTTTTCTGCTCCATGGCCGTGACCAATGACGTCGCTCTTATCACCTTTACACCCTTTGCGCTGCTGCTTCTGGACCAGATGGACTGCCGGGCCGCGGCGGTGCCGCTGCTGGTGCTGCAGACCATTGCCGCAAACCTGGGCAGCATGGCCACGCCGGTGGGCAATCCCCAGAACCTCTACCTTTACGGGGCCTATGGACTCTCTGCCGGGGATTTTTTCCCGGTGGTGCTGCCCCTGGCGGGGATCAGTCTGGCCTGCCTGACCGTGGCGGCCTTGCCGGTCCTGCCCAGGGATCTCCAGATCCCTCCGGTGCACCCGCAGCCCCTGCGGCAGCCCGGGAAGCTGGCCCTGTACGGCGCACTGTTCCTGCTGTGCCTGCTGACGGTGTTCCGCATTCTGCCCTATGGTCTGCTGACGGTTCTGGTGCTTGGGACGCTGGCCGCAGTGGAACCTGCTCTGCTGCGGAAGCTGGATGTGAGCCTGTTGTGCACCTTCATCTGCTTCTTCGTGGTATCCGGAAACCTGGGACGGCTGCCTGCCGTTCATGGGTTTCTCCAGAGTCTGCTGGAGCGCAGCACCTTGCTGACCGGCGTGCTCACCAGCCAGATCATCAGCAATGTACCGGCGGCGGTGCTGCTGTCGGGCTTCACGGACAACTGGAGGGAGCTGCTGCTGGGCGTGGATATCGGCGGTCTGGGAACCCCGGTAGCATCCCTAGCAAGTTTGATCACGCTCAAGCTGTATCTTCGCTCCCCGGGGGCCCGCCCCGCCCGGTATCTGGCGGTGTTTACCGCCTGGAATGCAGCGCTGCTGGCGGTGCTGCTGGCGGCGGTCTGGCTCACGTCGGTGGGGGCGTAATATCAGACATAAACCGGAGGCAGGGCCAAGCCATGCCTCCGGTTTGTGCTTTTACACGTTATCGCAGCAGCTTCTTCCGCTCCCGCCAGTCGGGGAGTACCTGCTCCAGCAGCGCGTAGAAATCCGGCCCGTGGTTTTTCACTTGGATGTGGCACAGCTCATGGACCACCACCAGGTCCATGGCCGCATCCGGACAGTTCATGAGAAAACAGGAGAAGCACAGGCTGTTCTTTCCGCTGCAGCTGCCGTAGCGGGTGCGGGCGGAGGTGATCCTGACGCCAGTAGGGAACAGGCCCATTTTCTCACTGTAATAGGCGATTTTCGGCGGCAGGACCTGCCGTGCCTTTTCCTTCAGGGCGCCGATCTCCGCCTGGGTGGGGGCGGAGGGGGCCAGGGCAGCCCGGCGGCGCTGCTGTTCCAGGTGCCGGGCGATCCAGCCGGCGTGACTGGCCACAAAGTCGTCGATGCGGGCCTGGGACAGGCGGCGGGGGGCCCGCACCACCACGCGGCAGTCCCTTGTGATCTCCAGGGCCAGGGTCTTCCGGCCGGAGCGGATGAGTTCATACGTTTCCATGCCGTTACAGTAGCACATCCGGCGGAAAAACGCAAGCGCGGCGGAAGGAATAGAATAAGGGTAAAACGCCTAAAAGAGGAATACTAAAATGAAATAATTGTAAATTAAGATAAAATTATTTTCGATTTCGCTTGCCTTTTTTCAAATAAGAGATATACTAATTGCGAAAGGAACAAGAAAAAGGAGGCAATAATATGCCACGGACTTCTCAAAAGACAATTGCAGCAAAGCCTAAAACCAATACACGCCTGTCTAAAAAGCCGCCGTTGACGCCGGCGCAGCTGAAACAGGTCGACGCCTGGTGGCGGGCGTCCAACTACCTCTCCGCCTGCCAGCTGTATCTGTTGGACAATCCCCTGCTGAAGCGCCCACTGGCCGCCTCCGACCTGAAGCAGACCATCGTGGGCCACTGGGGCACCGTGCCGGGGCAGAACTTCATCTACACCCACCTGAACCGGGTCATTCAGAAGGACGATCTGGACATGATCTACCTCTCCGGCCCCGGCCACGGCGGCAACGCCATGGTGGCCCAGGACTGGCTGGACGGCACCTATACGGAGGTCTATCCCAACATTACCCAGGACAAGGACGGCATGCGGAAACTGTTCAAGCAGTTCTCCTTCCCCGGCGGCGTGCCCAGCCACGTGGCGCCGGAGACACCTGGCTCCATCAACGAGGGCGGCGAGCTTGGGTATTCTCTGGCCCACGCCTTCGGCGCTGTGGCGGATAACCCGGATCTCATCGCCGCCTGCGTGGTGGGCGATGGTGAGGCGGAGACCGGGCCCCTGGCCACATCTTGGCACTCCAACAAATTCCTGAACCCCATCACTGACGGCGCGGTGCTGCCCATCCTGCACTTGAACGGCTTCAAGATCGCCAACCCCACCATCTTCTCCCGGATCTCCCATGAGGAGGTGGAGCAGTTCTTCCGCGGCTGCGGCTGGGAACCCCGCTTTGTGGAGGGCAGTGAGCCGGAGAAGATGCACCAGCAGATGGCTGCCACCCTGGACTGGGCCATCCGGGAGATCAAGCGCATCCAGCAGCACGCCCGCACCACGGGAGACACCACCCGCCCCCGCTGGCCCATGATCGTGTTCCGCTCCCCCAAGGGCTGGACCGGCCCCAAGGAGGTGGACGGCAACCCCGTGGAGGACTGCTTCCGAGCCCACCAGGTACCCATCTCCATGGGCCCTGACACGGAAAAGCACCTGCCCATCCTGGAGCAGTGGCTCCGCAGCTATCACCCGGAGGAGCTGTTCGACGAGGAGGGACGGCCGGTGGATCTGCTGCGCTCCTTCGCCCCCAAGGGGGACCGGCGCATGGGTGCCAACCCTCACGCCAACGGCGGCCTGCTGCTGCGGGACCTGCGGACGCCGGACTTCCGGGACTACGGGGTGGAGGTTCCCGCCCCCGGCGAGGTGGAGGCCCAGGACATGCTGGTGCTGGGCGGCTACGTCCGGGATGTGATGAAGCTGAACCTGGAATCCCGGAATTTCCGCATCTTCGCCCCGGACGAGACGGCCTCCAACCGGCTCCATCCGGTGTTTGAGGTCACCGGCCGCCGCTTCCTGGGGGAGCGGTACGAGAATGAGGACCCGGATGAGCACCTGGACCCGGACGGTCGGGTGATGGACTCCATGCTGTCCGAGCACATGTGCGAGGGCTGGCTGGAGGGCTACCTGCTCACCGGCCGCCACGGCTTTTTCAACAGCTACGAGGCCTTC
>NZ_CAKVVF010000075.1:0-10026 GCF_934833455.1 Oscillibacter sp. KLE 1728 | reverse complement strand
CAGACTACGATTACTTGCGCCTGCGGTAATGTGATTGAGACAGGTTCTACCAAGAAGGATATCAAGGTGGAAGTCTGCTCGAAGTGTCACCCCTTCTTCACGGGCAAGCAGAAGCTGGTGGATACCGGCGGACGCGTGGCCAAGTTCAACAAGAAGTTCGGTCTGGACAAGTAAGTCTGACACGTCACAAAAAGGGTCTGCCGGTTGGGCAGGCCCTTTTTTCATTTACTTTTCCGGCAAAAGCGCATATACTGTATGGTATCAATGAAGCGGAAGGAGCGTTTGCATGAAGCTGCATCCTGTGGAGTTGGAGCGTTTGACGCCGGAGATCCTGCATGTTTTCGGACGGCAGCCCCCGCTGCTGACTGCCGGAGACAAGACCGGCCTGAACACCATGACCATCGGCTGGTGCCAGTTGGGCCGGCTGTGGAACCTGCCGGTCTGCACAGTCTACGTGCGGCCCGAGCGATATACCTATCAATTTATGGAGTCCCACGATTATTTCACCGTCTCCATCCTGCCGGAGGAGGCAAAAAAAGTGACCGCCCTCTGCGGCAGCAAGAGCGGCCGGGACATGGACAAGGTGAAAGCGTGCGGCCTGACGGTCCGCTGGGGGGCCGGGGACGCGCCCTTCTTTGACGAGGCGGAGTGGGTCCTGGTGTGCCGGAAGCTGTACGCCCAGGACATGGACCCTGCCTGCGTGCTGGGGGAGGGGGAGATCCTGCCCTTCTACACGCCGGGGCAGGGCGGCTGGCACCGGATCTATGTGGGCCAAGTCGTGGAGGCCTATCAAAAATAAGGAGTTTGCATGGCAGAGACACAGGAAGTACGAGACAAAGTGGTGCTGGTGGGGTTGAACTCCCCGGTGCTGAAAAAAGAGGAAAACGCCGACGAGGACACCATGGAGGAGCTCTCCGCCCTGGTGGAGACCGCCGGAGGCGAGACCGTGGGGATTGTGCTGCAGAACCGGCCGTCCCCGGACCCCCGGACCTTCATCGGGGAGGGCAAGGTGGCGGAGGTGCAGCTCTACTGCGAGAACACCGGCGCCACCATGGTGATCTTCGACAACGATCTGTCCCCCTCCCAGATGCGGGTGCTGACGGAGCTGCTGGGCGTTCAGGTGCTGGACCGGTGCGGATTGATCCTGGACATCTTCGCCCAGCGGGCCAAGACCAAGGAAGGGCGGCTCCAGGTGGAGCTGGCCCAGTACCAGTATCTGCTGCCCCGGCTGACCGGCATGTGGACCCATCTGGAGCGGCAGGCGGGCACCAGCGGCAAGGGGCCCATCGGCTCCAAGGGCCCCGGCGAAACCCAGCTGGAGACGGACCGCCGCCACATCCGCCGGAAGATCGACAAGCTCCGGGAGGACCTGGAGGAGGTCCGCCGGGTGCGCTCCACCCAGCGGCAGCGGCGGCAGAAGAACGAGATCCCGGTGGTGGCCATTGTGGGCTATACCAACGCGGGCAAGTCCACGCTGCTGAACCACCTGACCGGAGCGGGCATCCCCGCCAACAACCGGCTGTTCGACACGCTGGACACCACCAGCCGCCTTCTCACGGTCAGCGACACGCTGGACGTGGTGATCTCCGACACGGTGGGGTTCATCCGCAAGCTGCCCCACCAGCTGGTGGAGGCATTCAAGGCCACGCTGGAGGAGTTGGAGTACGCAGATCTGCTGCTCCACGTCATCGACGTGTCCAACCCGGAGTGGCAGCAGCAGGCGGCGGTGGTGGAGAACCTGATCCGGGAGCTGGGGGCCGGAGAGCTGCCCCGGATCGACGTGTTCAACAAGTCCGACCGGCTGCCCGCCGGAGAGATCATGCCCCACGGGGCGGACATCTGCTCCCTCTCCGCCAAGACCGGCGAGGGTGTGGACAAGCTGTTGGAGATGATCGGGGAACGCCTGGACAGCGGCAGCCGCCGCTGTGTGCTGCACATCCCCTACGACAAGGGCGGCCTGCTGGACCAGCTGTACCGGGAGGCCAAGGTGGAGAACGTGGAGTACGGGGAGACCATCGCGGTCACGGCGGTGTGCACGCCGAAGGTCCTGGGGCAGATGGCGCCGTTCCTTGTGGAATGAGCGCCCCCAGGCCCGCCCCGGTGCGCAGGCCCAGCAGGAAGGCGTGGATGGCGGTGAATTCCAGGGTCTTGTCGAATTCCTCCCGGAATTGATATTCCAAGTCGCTCTCCATCAGGGACAGCCACATCTCATATTCTTCCTGGGGCGCCGCCTCCACATAAGGGCGGATATACCGGGGATAGAGCCATTTCATAAAATCTGTCATCCTAAAAATCACCTCGAATAACATAAAAAATGGCGTGTTTCTAAGTTTAGTATAATACCTAAAATTTGGCGTGTCAAGGGGGACGCATGGAATTTCAGGAAAAATTGCGATCGCTCCGAAAAGAGCGCGGAGAAACCCAGGCCCAGGTTGCCACGGCCATTGGAATTGGAGAACGGCATTACCAGAAATTTGAGTCTGGAAATAATTTGCCCAGTTTCCATAATCTGTGCGCCCTGGCGGACCACTTCGGCGTGTCCATGGACTATCTGGCGGGCCGGACGGACCGGCGGGACGTGTGGAAATGAGCGCGGAGCAGACAGGGAGGACGGCCATGACCACCTATCGGGTGCCCTTTGAAAACGGGGAGAGCGCGTTCACAGAGAAGCGATCCCGCTTTATCAGCCACATCTGGCGGGTGGAGACCGAGGCAGAGGCCCGGGAGCGCATCGAGGAGATGAAGAAGCGCTACTACGACGCCCGCCACAACTGCTGGTGCTATCTGCTGCAGGAGGGCGGCGTGGTCCGCTACTCCGACGACGGGGAGCCCCAGGGCACGGCGGGCCAGCCCATGCTGAACGTGTTCCAGCGGGAGAGCGTCACCAACGTATGCTGCGTGGTGACAAGGTACTTCGGCGGCGTGCTGCTGGGGGCCGGGGGACTGACCCGGGCCTATACCAAGGGAGCCAAGGACGCCCTGGACGCCGTGGGCATCAGCACCATGAGCCTGTGGACGCTGTGGGACGTGCCCTGCACATATCCCCTCTTCGAGCGGGTGAAGCTGGAGATCACCGCCTGCGGCGGCGTGGTGCGGGACACGGCGTACGGCGCGGACATCCGCCTGCGGGCGGCGTTCCCGGCGGGCGGGGCGGAACAGTTCGTTCCCCGCCTCACGGAGCTCTCCGCGGGGAGTCTGGCTATGGAGGCGGCGGGGGAGGAGTTTCTTCCAGGCCCCCGGGAGTCCGCCAACGGAACATAAACAAACCGGGAGCCGGCTTTTTGGCCGGTTCCCGGTTTTGTTATGCGTGTTCCTGCCGGACGTGGTAGCCCAGCGCCTGGATCTTTTCCAGAATGTCCGCCTGCCGGACGCCTGTGGCGTCGTAGTCCACCGCCAGCTGTCCGCCGCTGCTGACGCTGACGGAGGTGACGCCCGGCAGGGTGTCCAGCTCCCGCTTCAGCAGCTTCACGTCATGCCGGTCCGCGTTCCGGTCCAGGGAGACGGAAATGCTTGCCATTCGCTTCACCTCCCAGCTGTGGGGAAGAAGTCCGGAGTCCTCACAGGTCCTCCAGGTCTGCCGCCGGAATGTCGTTTTCCACGTTGTCCCGGGCCAGATCGGTGTCCAGCACCGGATAGACGCTGGGGATGGGCTTCTCCTGCTTTCTCCGCCGGGGGAGCTCTACCTTGCGGCTGTCATCATGCATTTAGATCACCTCCGCCCTAGCTTGTCCCGCGCCGGGCCGAACCATGCCGGAAAAAGCCGGAAAACAGCGGCAGGCACATGCCCGGCCTGGACGCAAAAGCGCGGCCGGGCACAAAAACTCCTGGGAAAACTGGGGAGATTGCCGTCCGCATCCGTGGAAAATCCGCGGGATTTTTCATAAATTCCATGGATTTGGACAGGAGGCATCCCCCTGCGGTAAAGTAGGAAAGGAAATCACGCTGTCCTCCCCGAGAGGATGGAAAAAAGGAGCGAGACCGCATGAGCCTCAAGAAATTCAAGACCATGGACGGCAACGAGGCAGCCGCCTATATCTCCTACGCGTTCACGGAAGTGGCGACGATCTACCCCATCACGCCCTCCAGCCCCATGGCAGACCACGTGGATGAGTGGGCCGCCGCCGGCATGAAGAATATCTTCGGCCAGCCTGTGAAGCTGATGGAGCTCCAGGCCGAGTCCGGCGCCTGCGGCGCCATGCACGGCGCGCTGGAGACCGGATCCTTGGCCACCACCTACACCGCCTCCCAGGGCCTGCTGCTGATGATCCCGCCCATGTACCGGATCGCGGGCTCCATGCTGCCCGGTGTCATGCATGTCTCCGCCCGGACGGTGTCCACCCACGGCCTGTCCATCTTCGGCGACCACTCTGACGTCATGGGCTGCCGCCAGACGGGCTTCGCCCAGCTGGCCTCCTCCAGCGTGCAGGAGTGCATGGACCTGGGCGCCGTGGCCCATCTCGCCGCCATCAAGGGCAGCATCCCCTTCCAGCACTTCTTTGAGGGCTTCCGCACCTCCCATGAGATCCAGAAGATCGAGGTGCTGGACTACGACGACATGAGCCGCCTGGTGGACTGGGACGCCGTCCGCCGCTTCAAGGCCCGGGCCCTGAACAGCGAGCATCCCACGGTCCGCAACACCGTCCAGAACCCGGACACCTTCTTCCAGCACCGGGAGGCCTGCAACGGCGCCTATGACCGCCTGCCCGCCATCGTGGAGGAATACATGAAGGCCGTCAGCGACCTGACGGGGCGGGACTACCAGCTGTTCAACTACTACGGCGCGCCGGACGCGGACCGGGTGGTCATCGCCATGGGCAGCGTCTGCGGCACCCTGGGGGAGGTCATCGACTACCTGAACGCCCAGGGCGAAAAGGTGGGCATGATCCAGGTCCATCTGTACCGCCCCTTCTCCGTGTCCCACTTCCTGGCCAAGCTGCCGGATACCGTCCAGACCATCTCCGTCCTGGACCGGACCAAGGAGCCCGGCGCCATCGGCGAGCCCCTGTATGAGGATGTGTGCACCGCCCTGGCGGAAGCCGGGCGCAGCGGGATCAAGGTGCTGGCCGGCCGGTACGGCCTCAGCTCCAAGGACACCACCCCCGCCCAGATGAAGGCTGTGTACGACAACATGGCCGGCGAGCAGAAAAACCACTTCACCGTGGGCATCGTGGACGATGTGACCCACCGCTCTCTGGACGTGGGGGAACACATCAGCACCGCCGGCGGCTCCACCATCGAGTGCAAGTTCTGGGGCCTGGGCTCCGACGGCACCGTGGGCGCCAACAAGAACTCCATCAAGATCATCGGCGACAACACGCCCCAGTACGTCCAGGCGTATTTTGAATATGACTCCAAGAAGTCCGGCGGCGTCACCAAAAGCCACCTGCGCTTCGGTAAGGAGTCCATCCGCTCTGCCTACTACGTCACCCAGGCGGACTTCGTGGCCTGCCACAAGCAGAGTTACATCCACTCCTATGACATCGTCCACGAGGTGAAGCCCGGCGGCACCTTCCTGCTGAACACCCTGTGGAAGGGGGAGGAGCTGGAGCGGAATCTGCCCAACCACGTGAAGCGGACGCTGGCCCGGAACCATGTGAAGTTCTATACCATCGACGCCGTGTCCATCGCCCAGGAGCTGGGTCTGGGCAACCGGACCAACACGGTCCTCCAGGCGGCGTTCTTCAAGCTCTCCGGCGTGCTGCCGGTGGATGAGGCCGTCCAGTACATGAAGGACGCCATCACCCACAGCTACTTCAAGAAGGGCGACAAGGTCCTGAACATGAACTACGCCGCTGTGGACCGGGGCCTCCAGTCCGTGGAGGAGATCCGAGTGCCCGACAGCTGGAAGGACCTGCCCGACGAGCCCCTGGAGCAGACTGAGGCCGCAGGTGTGCCGGACTACGTCCGGGACGTGCTGATCCCCGTCAACGCCCAGGCCGGCGACAAGATCCCTGTCAGCAAGTTCCTCAGCTTTGCCGACGGCGTGACGGAGGTGGAGACCTCCAAGTACGAAAAGCGCGGCATCGCCGTGGATGTGCCCCAGTGGCTGCCGGACAACTGCATCGGCTGCAACCAGTGCTCCCTGGTGTGCCCCCACGCCGCCATCCGGCCCTTCCTGTTTACCAAGGAGGAGGCGGAGCAGGCCCCGGCCGGCTGCATCACCCACAAGGCCAACGGCAGGGGGATGGAGAATTACACCTTCCGCATCCAGGTGGATCCCCTGGACTGCCAGGGCTGCGGCAGCTGCGCCGACGTGTGCCCCGCCAGGGAGAAGGCCCTGGTGATGAAGCCGCTGGAGTCCCAGATGCCGGAGCAGGACAACTGGAATCACTGCCTGTCCCTCTCCGAGAAGGCCAATCCTCTGGACAAGTTCACCGTCCGGGGCAGCCAGTTCCAGCGGCCGCTGATGGAGTTTTCCGGTGCCTGCGCCGGCTGCGGCGAGACCCCCTACATGAAGTTGATGACCCAACTGTTCGGCGAGCGGATGTACATCGCCAACGCCACCGGCTGCGCCCAGGCCATGTTCCTGTCCGTGCCCTCCATTCCCATGGTGAAGGACTCCGCCGGTCACGGACCGGCCCTGTCCAACTCCCTCTTCGAGAACAACGCCGAATACTCCCTGGGCATGTGCCTGTCCGTGGACCAGCAGCGCAACCAGGTCAAGACCCACGCCAAGGCTGCCCTGGACACCACCTCCGACGCTGCCCTGAAGGCCGCCCTGGAGAGCTGGCTGCAAGACGGCGACGACGGCGACAAGACCCGGGCCGTGTCCGACGCCCTGATCGCCGCCCTGAACCAGACCGCCGACTCCAGCGCCGACGTGCGGTTTCTGCGGGACAACGCCGACCAGCTGGTGAAAAAGACCATGTGGATGTACGGCGGCGACGGCTGGGCCTATGACATCGGCTACGGCGGCTTGGACCACGTGCTGGCCTCTGGCATCGACGTGAACATCCTGGTGGTGGACAACGAGCTGTACGCCAATACCGGCGGCCAAGCCTCCAAGGCCACGCCCATCGGTGCGGTGGCTCAGTTCGCCGCCAGCGGCAAAAAGACCCCCAAGAAGGACCTGGGCATGATTGCCATGAACTACGGCCATGTCTATGTGGCCCAGGTGTCCATGGGCGCCAACCCCGCCCACGTGGTGAAGGCCCTGAAGGAGGCCGAGGCCCACAAGGGCCCGTCCCTCGTCATCGCTTACGCCCCCTGCATCAACCACGGCATCGCCAAGAGCATGAAGGTGAGCCAGGCGGAGCAGAAGCTGGCGGTGGAGTGCGGCTACTGGCCCCTGTTCCGGTACAGCCCTGAGCTGGCGGCGGAGGGGAAGAACCCCTTCCAGCTGGACAGCAAGGCCCCCAACGGCAAGCTGCGGGAGTTCATGATGGGCGAGGTCCGGTTCTCCGGCCTGACCCGCACATTCCCTCAGATCGCCGAGCAGCTCTTCGCCGAGGCGGAGGAGCAGTGCGCCGCCCGGTACGCCCAGTACGAGAAGCTGGCGGCCCAGAAATAACTTTGCTGAAATCGACACTCCTATAAACGAAAGCGCCCCAGGGCAAAGCCCTGGGGCGCTTTCGTTCCGCCGTCAGCGGGATCCGGCGGCGTGAAAGGTGCGGTTGATGAGGCAGCGGCTGCAGCAGAAATCGATGTGCCGCTCCATGGCGGAGCGAGCCAGCTCCGGCAGCCCCAGGCCGATGGCGGAGCAGATAGCCACGTGCTGGGAGCCCATGACGATCAGATTATCCTTTTTCTGTTCCGTGGCAACGAACTCGCAGGAGCGGATAGACAGGTAGTGAAGGGTGCCCTGGAGGGTCTCGAACATGTCGATGAGATACTCGTTCTCTGTGGTCAGCACCAGCTGGTGGTGGAACTCCAGGTCGATCTTGGCCCGCTCGGAGGCGGTGGGGGCGGTATCCAGATCCTTCGCAAAGTCCTGCCAGGCGGACTGGAACTGGTCTGCCAGCTTCTGGAGCCTGGGCAGGTCAATCAGGGTCCGCTTCTGTGCGCAGAGGAAGGCCGCCTCTCCTTCGATGGCCCGCCGGGCCACGAACAGGTCCTCCAGGGACTCGCTGCTGAGGTCAAAGACGAAGTAGCTGCGGTATTTGCTGTCGCTGCTGCGGACGGCGGTCACCAGGCCGTTTTCCTCCAGCCGCTCCACCGCCCGGGTCACCGGGGAGGTGCTGACCCCCATCTGCTCCGCCAGCTTGGAGATGTTCAGCTTGCTCCCCGGCGGGATGGCGGAGGAGAAGATGGCCTTCTCCAGCAGTTCATAGACGATGTCGGAGATCTTGGCAAAGGGATTCTTCTCCTGGGCCGCTGTGATGTTCTGTGCGGTGAATCGGCAGCCGTCCCGCTGTCTGGGATCCTGGGGCATAGGGCACCTCACTTCTGAAAAATATCTGTATCCTATCATAGCGGCCGCGGGCGCGAAAATCAAGCCCGGCGCAGAAAACCGCGCCGGACCGGGAGGGGGCTCCTTCAGTCCCGGAGGTCTTCCTCCAGATTGATTTTGCCGTGGACCTGCTCGAACTCCGTGATACAGCGGCGGATCAGGTACAGAATCTGCCCGCTGCCTGTTCGTCCTTCATATTCCGCGATATAAAACAGCTTGTCATGTGTCTCCTTATCCATGCGAAATCCAAGATGACTGTCCCGTGGCTTTTTCATAGTAAACTCCATTTCAGTAGAATATAAGTTGATTTTAAGTACAAAACGAGTTACTATGTAAAAAGCGTACTAGAATATAGACACAAAATTTAGGGAGGTGTCAGAATGGACGATCTGGAGACGGCGGAGGCATACAGGCGGGAAGCGGAGTTCTATAAGGAGAAAGCGGAGGAGAACATCCGGTACAAGTACCTCTATCTGCGGCTCGGCGGCGAGATGTATGAAGTCCTGGAGATCCTGCGGCGGACACCCTGCGCCTGCGCCCCGCTTCAGGAGGCGGAGAGCCGTCTCCGCCAGATGCTGGAACAGGCGGATGAGGACGACTGCCAGAAGGGTGTATACGATTTCTTCCGCAAAAAGAAAGGCCGTCCACCCGTTGACAAGCTGTAAAAAATCGGCTAGAATACCTCTTACAGTGATGAAGCGGAGCAGTACCCGGGAAGACCGCCCCCAAGAGAGCCTCTGGTCTGGTGGAAAGAGGCGGGCAGGGCCCGGCGAATACACCGCGGAGCTGGCACCCAAACGGCCTTCGGCCCAGTAGGCGTGCTCCGGGAGCGCCCGTTACAGCGCCGCCGTGTGTTCGCACGGCCTGAGGCGTCTGCCCGCGAGGGCGGCGCGAACAGAGGTGGTACCGCGAGAACTTCTCGCCCTCTGTCCCCTGGGGGACAGAGGGCGTTTTTGATACCTGTCCCAGATTTCACAAACGGACAAAAGGAGAGACAAATCATGCAGATCTACGAGGAACTGAAGGCCCGGGGGCTCATCGCCCAGGTGACGGACGAGGAGGAGATCCGGGAGCTGGTGAACAACGGCAAGGCCACGTTCTATATCGGCTTTGACCCCACGGCGGACAGCCTGCACGTGGGCCACTTCATGGCCCTGTGCCTGATGAAGCGGCTGCAGATGGCGGGCAACCGCCCTATCGCCCTGATCGGCGGCGGCACCGGCTATATCGGCGACCCCTCCGGCCGGACGGACATGCGTTCCATGATGACGCCGGAGACCATCCAGCACAACTGCGACTGCTTCAAGAAGCAGATGGAGCGGTTTATCGAGTTCGGCGAGGGCAAGGCCCTGATGCTGAACAACGCCGACTGGCTGCTGAAGCTGAACTATATCGAGCTGCTGCGGGAGGTGGGCGCCTGCTTCTCCGTCAACAACATGCTGCGGGCCGAGTGCTACAAGCAGCGGATGGAAAAGGGCCTGAGCTTCCTGGAATTTAACTATATGATTATGCAGTCCTATGATTTCTACCACATGTTCCAGACGGTGGGCTGCAACATGCAGTTCGGCGGCGACGACCAGTGGAGCAATATGCTGGGCGGCACGGAGCTGATCCGCCGCAAGCTGGGCAAGGATGCC
>NZ_CAKVVF010000074.1:6560-10056 GCF_934833455.1 Oscillibacter sp. KLE 1728 | reverse complement strand
GTTCGGTCAAAATCCACATTTTCAGCACCGCCCTTCCAGTCGGCACGGGCGGCGGATCAGACCTCCAAATTCCGGCCAGTCTCCCGGTCGAAGACATGGGCCACGTTCCCGCCGAAGGTGAACGGCAGGGCGCTGCCGGTGGCGGGAATCGGATGCCCCGCCCCCTGGAGATCCATGGTCTGGAGGATGACGATGGTGTCCCGCCCGCAGGCGTCCACGTGGAGATGGACCGCAGAGCCCATCATCTCCGCCACGTCCACAGTGCCCCGCACCGCCTGGGACGCATCCCCGGCCAGGGAAATGTGCTCCGGCCGGACGCCCAGCGTGATGGGGCCGGGCTGGACCTGCTTCCGGGCCAGGTTCGCCTGCTTGGCTTCGGAGAGTTCCACCCGGGCGTTCTCCAGAACCACCGCATAGCGGCCGTCTTCCTTCACCAGCTCCGCATCAAAGAAGTTCATCTGGGGCGTGCCGATAAAGCCCGCCACGAACAGGTTCGTGGGATGGTCGAACACCTCCTGGGGCGTGCCGATCTGCTGGATGACGCCGTCCTTCATGATGACGATCCGGTCGCCCAGTGTCATGGCCTCTGTCTGGTCGTGGGTCACGTAGATGAACGTGGTGTCGATCCGCTGGCGCAGCTTGATGATCTCCGCCCGCATCTGGTTGCGCAGCTTGGCGTCCAGGTTGGAGAGCGGCTCGTCCATCAGCAGGACCTTGGGCTCCCGCACGATGGCCCGGCCAATGGCCACCCGCTGGCGCTGGCCGCCGGAGAGGGCCTTGGGCTTGCGGTCCAGATACTCCGTGATGCCCAGAACCTCCGCCGCCTGATCCACCCGCTTGCGGATCTCCTCCTTGGGGTACTTCTTCAGCTTCAGGGGGAAGGCCATGTTCTCCCGCACAGTCATGTGGGGGTACAGAGCGTAGTTCTGGAACACCATGGCGATATCCCGGTCCTTGGGTGCCACATCGTTCATCAGCTTGCCGTCGATATACAGTTCGCCGCCGCTGATCTCCTCCAGGCCGGCGACCATCCGCAGGGTAGTGGACTTGCCGCAGCCGGAGGGGCCTACCAGCACGATGAACTCCTTGTCCGCAATGTTCAGGCTGAACTCCTGCACTGCCAGCACGCCCTCATCCGTAATCTGGAGGTTCGTCTTCTTCTCCTCAGAGCCCTTTTTCTTCTTGGCGGGTTCCTGGTGGGGATAGACCTTCTTGATGTTTTTCAGAATAACTTCTGCCATGATATCAGGCTCTGGAAACAGCGCCTCCGCAGCTGTTCCCTCACGGCCGGCCGGGGCCGGTCCGCCTCTGTGGCAGGTCTCCACACTGCCGCACCGCGAGCCAGGCGGGGTTCTCCTCCTTTTTTCGTCCCGCTCCCGGCAGAATGTGGAGTGCCGGAGCGGACGGATATGTCGTATTTGACCGGGGACTCAATCCGGGATGGACAGGTATGTGCCCTCCATTGCGCCGCCGGCGCCTACTGTGAACGTCAGGGCCTGATGGGGGGGCGGGACTGCGCCGTCCGGACCGGGCGGGCAGTCGGAAAAGTACAGCCGTGCGCCGCTGTCCGCCATCATCTGCAGGATGGCCGGATCGGCGCTGTTGTAGCGGCGGTCGCTGGATGCGCAGCACACCACCGCCCGGGGAGCGATGGCCTGGATCTGTTCTGCAGAAATACCGTCCCGCTGGCCGTGGTGGCCCACCTTGAAGAGGTCGGCCCGCAGGGAGGCGGGGTCCAGCCCTCCATAGCCCATGTAGTTGGTGTCGCCGGGGAGTAGGATCCGGGTCCCCCGGTACTCCAGCAGGAGGATCAGGCTGTAATTGTTCATAGCCGCGTCCAGCTGGTCCAGGCGCTGGCAGAAAGCGGACGGGTCCGCCTCCTCATACAGTGCCCGGCACGAGGACGCCAGCTTCTCCGCCTGTGCACGGGAGGGGCCCAGCACCCGAACCAAGAGATCCCGGCACAGCCGGAGCTCCATTCCGGCCAGAGGCCGGTGGCGCGGGCAGCTCTGCCCCAGGCAGAGGCGGCGGTAGTCGTTCAGGGCCCGGAGAAACTTGCTCCGGGAGGGCGTCAGGCCCTCCGCCGGAATGTCCAGCGTCCGCATGGAGCGGCAAAACTCCGGGGGCAGCGTCTGCCAGAGGGCCGCGGGAGGCAGCTTCTCCGCCGCGGGCAGCAGGCCGCACAGGTGGTCCTCATGGACATGGGTGGCTGCCATCAGGTCGATGTGGTCCACGCCCCGCAGGGAGAGGTACTGGTCCAAGGGGATACGGCCGGTGGCGCTGTCCCGGTACTCTTCTGCTTCGGCGCTGCCGCCGTCGATCACCATGACAAAGGTGCCGCCGGGGAAGGCCGGGTCGGGACATTCCAGCAGGGCGGCCTCCCCATAGCCCACGTTGACGAATGTCAGCTTCAGTTCTTCCATAGGCGCTCAACCCATGGCCCGCTTGATGTAGAAGCTGGACAGGATCAGCACCAGCAATGTCATCACGATGGCGCCGGCGCTGCCGAAGCCGAAGTCCAGAGACTTGATACCGTATGTATACAAGAACTGAGTGATGGTCGTGGTGGTGCCCGCCGGGCCACCGCCGGTGAGGACGTTCACCTTCTCGAACAGGCGGAAGGTGTCGATGGTCCGCAGCAGGGCGCACAGGGCCAGGCTGCCCTTGATGTTGGGCAGGGTGATGTACCAGAACTGCTGGAAGAAGCCGGCGCCGTCGATGCGGGCGGCCTCATACTGGTTCTCCGACACGGACTGGAGGGAGGCGTACAGCAGCAGAAACACAAAGGGGACGTTCTGCCACACGTCGATCAGCAGGATCGTGCCGAAGGCCGTTTTTGTGTCCATGAACCAGTTGAACACCGGCAGGCCCAGTCCCTTCAGGAACTGGTTGATGATGCCGTAGTTGGCGGAGAGCATCATCCGCCAGCTGAGGGCCACCGTGACGGCGGGCAGCAGATAGGGCAGGAGCAGCAGCGTCCGCATAATCTTCTGCCCTCGCTTGAGGGAGTTGACAAATACTGCGATCAGAAGGCCGAGGGCCATCTCCAGTACCACCGCCAGGATAGTGAACTTGATGGTGTTCCACACCGCCTGCTGAAAATATCCGTTTTTAAAGAGGGAGACGTAGTTATCGAACAGCACAAAAGAGGAGTTCTCCGTGCCCTTCAGGTAGTTGTAGTCGGTAAAGCTGTATACAAATGTGAAAATCAGGGGATAGGCCGTCATGACCAGCAGGACTATCAGGGTGGGCGTGAGCATTCCGATCCCGAACCGGTTTGTGGCCGCCTGGGCGCTATTCAGTTTTGCAATCTCGTTTCTCTTCATACATTGGCCTCACAAACTCGAGAGGTGTGGCCCCAGGGCCCGGCTCCGGGGCTTTTGGAACAACGGCCGGGGGGGCCCCCCGCGCCCCCCCCCCCCCGGGGGGTTTGTTTTTTTATATTGGGGGGGGACGGCCACACAAGCTACAACGAAAACAGGGCGGGGGGCCCCCC
>NZ_CAKVVF010000074.1:0-6550 GCF_934833455.1 Oscillibacter sp. KLE 1728 | reverse complement strand
TTTCTAATAATCCTGCCCCCAAAAACGTTGGGGTGGGGGCCCCCCGGGCCGGGGCGGGGGGTTTTTTCACCCCGGGGGGGGGCCCCCCGCCGCCCCCCCGCCCGGCCGTGTCATTTCTGTTTCAGAGAGGCTGGGCTCAGGCCATCAGCTGCTCCAGCTGCTCCTGGGCGTAGGCCAGCGCCTCGTCCATGGTCTTGGTGCCCTGGATGATGTTGTCCATCTCGGTGCCCAGGATGTTGGTGAACTCCGTCCACTCCTCGATCACAGGGCGGTACACGCCGGTCTCCAGAGCGCCGCAGACGGTCTGCAGGTGGGGATAGGTCTCCAGCACGGTGGAATCGGTCAGGCAGCTGTACCGGCAGGGCACGCCGTTGTTCTCAATGGAGGCCAGCTGCACCTCGGGGCTCATGACGTACTCCAGCAGCTCCAGGGCCAGGTCCTTGTGGGGGGCGTTGTCGGGGATGCCGATGCACCACACGCCCTGCAGGGCCACGGCGTCCACAGGCGCGGAGTCGTCGGTCAGCTTGGTGGGGATGGTGGTATAGTTGGCAGGACCGTCAGCAGTGGGGGTGTACCAGCCGGGCCAGATCTGGGCCAGGGCGGTCTCGCCGGAGGTCACGGAAGCCACGATGTCGTCCTTGTCCAGGGTGCTGCCCAGGGCGTACAGGTCCAGGTACTCCTGCATGGCGGCCTTGAACTCGGGAGTGTCAACGGTGGGGTTGTTGTTCTCATCCACGACCCAGCCGCCGTGGACAACCAGGTGGGGCAGGAAGTCGGACAGGATGTTGTCGGCGCTGCCGCCGCGGATCAGGAAACCGTTCTTGTTGGAGTCGGCCGCCTTGGTCTTCTGGGCGATGTCCATCAGATCCGCGAAGGAGTCGATATCCTCGGGGGCGTAGCCGGCGTCCGCCAGCAGCTGCTTGTTGTACATCATGACCGTCACGTTGCCGTAGTAGGGAGCCAGGTAGATGTCCTCGCCCACCTTGCAGATGGTGGTGGTGGCGGGAATGATGTCGTCGTCAAAGCTGTATCCCATCTCGCTGAGGTTGGCCAGTACGCCGTTCTCAGTGAACTCGGCCATCCAGGAGCCGTCCACCATGCACAGGTCGTAGGTGCCAACTTCGTTGACGGCATCCAGGGCGATGCCGGTGTGCAGGTCGTCGAAGGACATGAGCATCACTTCGATGTCCACGTTGTGCTCCGCTTCAAAGGGGGCCAGGCTGGCCTCCAGGGACTCGCCGTAGGCGCCGCCCCGCAGGATCAGGGTCATCTTGGTGGGCTCGCCGGAAGTGCTGCCCTCGCTGCCTTCATCGGCCGTGTCCTCTCCACCGCCGCCGCAGGCCGCCAGAGACAGCGTCATGGCCAGCGCCAGGACCAGGGTAAGCAGTTTTTTCATTTCGTTTCCTCCTACTCTTTTCCGCTTGATGTTGTGTCAGGGATCGGAAGTGCGATGTATTTTGTTACTCTTTGACAGCACCGCTTGACAATCCGGAGATCAAGTAGTTCTGCGCAAAGATCACAAACAGGGTGATGGGGATGACAGACACCACGCCGCCTGCGGCCACCAGGCCAAAGTTGGTCAGGTTGTCCTCCGTGTTCAGCACCGACAGCGCCAGGGGCACGGTGTAGTTGCTGGGGCTGCGGGTAAAGATGACCGTGTAGGTGTACTCATTCCAGGCGTACATGAAGGACAGCATGGCTACCGCGGCGATACCCGGCGCCACCAGGGGCAGGACGATCTTGCGGAAGAGCTGCCACTCTGTGGCGCCGTCCACCTTGGCGCTCTCCTCCACCTCCTCCGGCAGGTCCTGGAAAAAGCTGATGAGGAACCAGATAATCAGCGGCACGTTGATGAGCACGCAGGCCAGCGTCACCGGGATCTTGGTGTTCAACAGGCCGATCTTGCTGAACATGGTGTACAGGGGGATGGTGAAGGCCACCGGAGGCAGCACGCGGACCAGCAGCACCCAATAGGTCATTGGCCGCTTCAGCCCGAAGCGGAATCTCCGCCGGGCCAGGATATAGGCGGCGCAGATTCCCACGATCAGCGACAGCACCAGGGAGCTCAGCGTGGTCTGCAGGCTGTTGATGGCGGCTTGGCCGAAGCCCTTGCTGACAAACAGGCTGATAAAATGCTCAATGGTGAGGGACTGCGGGATCAGGGAGATATGCCCCTGCATCTCCGATGTAGGGCGGATGGCCATGGCCACCAGCCAATAGATGGGAAACAGGGCGATCACCAACAGCAGGGCGCAGCCCAGGACTTTTCCCACTGTCCCGGCTCTTTTTCTCGCTTTCATATCCTCTCCTCCTCGTTTTTGCGCATGGCAAAATTCCCGCCGCGCACCCGCGGCATTCTGTATTTTTCCAAAGTACGGGTCAACTGGAGCCGCGCACCCGCAGCTCTGTGGGCACCACCGTGACCTGGGGGACGTCCGTCTCCCCTGCCAGCAGCGCCTGGAGCCGCGCCACGCTCAACTCCCCCATCCGGCGGCAGTCGATGTGGACGGAGGTGAGCTCCGGCTCCAGCATCCCGCAGGCGGAGCTGTCGTCTAGTCCCGTCACCGCCAGGTCCTCCGGCACCCGCAGGCCCAGGCGGAGGGCGGCCTTCATGGCTCCGGCGGCCATCACGTCGTTTCCGCCGAAGATAGCCGTGGGCCGGTCCTGCCGGGACAGCAGCTCCAGGCAGGCCTCTGCGGCACTCTCCACCGTGGGATCGCACAGCTTGATGTGCCGGGTGTCTGCCGGCAGGCCGTGGGCCTGGGTGACTTCCAGAAAGGCCCGGTACCGCTCTCCCAGTATATAGGGGGAGAAGCGCCCTGCCAGCATGGCGATGTTCCGATGACCCCGGCCGATCAGGTGCTCCAGCGCCTGGCGGACCCCGCCGTATTCGTCCGACACCACGCAGGGAATGTCCAGTCCCTGGATGCGGTTGTTTACCAGTACCACGGCCAGATCCCGGTTCTGGAGCTCTGCGATCATATCCGGTCGGGCATTGCCGCCCAGGATCACACCCTCCACCTGTTTGTTTTTGGAGGTGTTGGAGGCCGTGTCCCAGTCCGCAGCGGTGGAAATGACCAGCTCAAAGTCACTTCGGTTCGTCTCCCGCATGATCCCGGTGCAGATGCCGGCGTAGAATTCGTCCAGGATCGTGGCTCCCTCCTTACAGATCAGGAAGGCGATCTTGTCCGTTCGCTGGCGGGCCATGGCCCGGGCGATGGCATTTGGAGAGTAGTGGAGCACTTCCGCTGCTTCAAACACCTTCCGGCGGGTGTCCTCCCGGACCCGCTCCGGATTGGAGAACGCGCGGGACACGGTGGCGATGGAAACTCCGGACAGTCTGGAGACATCATAGATGGTTGGATTCACGGTCACGCCCCTTTTCGCGTAAGCGTTTTCATATTTTTCGTAGGAAAATAACAGTTTTTTTGTTGTAAAGCTTCCAGTGTTTTCCTGGATCAAGTCAACTTTAACACTTTTTTGCGGTGGAAGCAAGGGATTCTTTGTATTTAATGTACATTTTACACAGGTGTAGAAAAGCTCTAACATTCCTTGTATAGATCGGCAGAAATGTAACCGCTTCCATTAAAAGCACTTATGACAGATGATACTGCTCCGGGAATGTGAGAGGTGCTTCTCTCCAGGCTTGTCTTTTTCCCGCGCCTATATTATACTGTTCACGGAATTCTCAGGAAAAGAGCTGATGGGATGTACAGAGCCAGGTCCGCCCTCCGCCATGGGCAGATGTCCGAGGCATTTTCCACCATGGTTTTTCTGACCCTGTCCGGCGGGCTGCAGGACGCTTACACCTACTGCGTCCGGGGACAGGTTTTCGCCAATGCCCAGACGGGAAACATCGTTCTTATGAGCCAGCGGGCCTTTGCCGGGGATCTGGCCGGCGTCCTCCGGTATCTGATCCCGCTGCTGGCCTTTGCGCTGGGCGTCTTTGCTGCGGAGATGGTCCGCCGCCGCTGCCAGGAGATTTCCCGGCTCCACTGGCGGCAGATGGTGGTGCTGGCTGAGATCGGCCTGCTGCTGGGCGTGGGATTCCTCCCATCGTCCTGGGATGCGCCGGCCAACGCGCTGGTGTCCTTCACCTGCGCCATGCAGGTCCAGGCGTTCCGCAAGGTCAACGGCAGCGCATACGCCAGTACCATGTGCATCGGCAATCTCCGCAGCGGGGTGGACGCCTTCTGTGCCTACTGGGACACCCGGGACCGGACCGCCCTGCGGAAGGCCGGCCGCTACTTCGCCGTCATCCTCATTTTTGCCCTGGGGGCCGGATTCGGCGGCGTTGCCTCCCAGCTCTGGGGAACAGGGGCCATCTGGGCCAGCTGTCTGCTGCTGGCCGTCAGTTTTCTTCTGATGTTCCGGCAGGAGATCCAGGCGGAAGCGGACTGCTGAGGATGCGGGGAACGGCCTCCATCCGGATTTCACACCAATAATGATATGATGAGGAGAATGAGAACCATGTCTGAAACAGCCAAAATGCTCCATGTGAATCTGGCCCCCGGAGAGGCGGGCCGCTACGCCATCGTCCCCGGGGATCCGGACCGGTGCGAGCTGATCGCCGCCCACCTGGACAACCCCCGCATGGTGACCCGGAAGCGGGAGTTCACCACCTGGGAGGGCACGCTGGATGGAGAGCGGATCACCGTTACCTCCACCGGTATCGGGGGGCCCTCCACCGCCATCTGCGTGGAGGAGCTCCATAAGTGCGGGGCGGATACCTTCATCCGGGTGGGCACCTGCGCCTCCACCTGCGCCGACGTCCAGTGCGGGGACATCGTGGTGGTCAGCGGCAGTGTCCGCATGGACGGCACCAGCCTCCACTACCTGCCCATGGAGTTCCCTGCCGTCCCCAGCTACCAGCTGCTGAAGGCTCTGGAGGAGAGCTCTGTGTCTCTGGGCTTTCACACCACGGTGGGCGTCAGCATCACCAAGGACTCCTTTTACACGCAGGCGGAGCCGGAGACGAAGCCGGTGTCCGATGATCTGATCCGCCGCTGGCAGAGCTATGTCCGGGGCGGTGCCGTCTGCACCTCCATGGAGGAGTCCATCCTCTTCTCTGTGGGCTCCAGCCTGGGGATCCGCACCGCCTCCATCCTGGTATCAGCCACCAATTTCGACGGGTCCGTCTCCAAGCGCAACAGCGCCGACGTCTATCCCACCGACAGCATCCAGAAGCCCATCCTCTCCGCCATCGAAGCCCTGCGCCGTATCATCCGGCAGGACAAGGGCTGATCTCCCTCCGGATATCAAAACCGCCCCGTGCCGCAGGCACGGGGCGGTCCTTTTATATCACATCTCTCCGCCGTACTCCCGGCGGTATTCCTCCAGCTCTTCCGCGTCCCGGTCATCCAGGGCGTGAAGGCCGCCCCGGCCCTCCATGTGGTGGGTCAGCTCATGGGACAGGGTGGTGTACAGCTCGTCCTCCCATGTTTCCTGGCCCCAGTCCTCCCGCTCTGCAAGGGCGGCAAAGGAGCCGTAGTACAGGTTGATATACTGGCCCAGCAGGTCGTCGCAGTACTCCCCCAGGATATACATCTCGCCCTCTGGGAACTCCGGGTCCGGCTTGGCCTCCTCCAGCAGGTTGATCCCGCCGTTGAGGCCGTCGAACAACGCCGCCGGGAAACTGTCT
This sequence comes from Oscillibacter sp. KLE 1728, assembly GCF_934833455.1. NCBI lineage: Bacteria > Bacillati > Bacillota > Clostridia > Eubacteriales > Oscillospiraceae > Oscillibacter > Oscillibacter sp. KLE 1728. Next base: position 909 of record NZ_CAKVVF010000074.1, on the reverse strand, counting down.
GCCATGTCGTCCAGCAGGTCGTTCACCCGGTCGATGGTCAGGATCATGGCTGTTTCCCTCCTCACGCCTTGGGCACCTGCTTCATGCTGAGGCCGATGCGCTTTTTCTTCTCGTCCACCTCCAGCACCACCACCTGGACGATGTCTCCCACAGACACCACCTCCGAGGGGTGTTTGATAAACTTCTGGGACACCTGGGAGATGTGGACCAGCCCGTCCTGGTGGACGCCGATGTCCACGAACACGCCGAAGTCGATGACATTCCGCACCGTGCCCGTCAGCACCATGCCGGGCTTCAGGTCCTTCATCTCCAGCACGTCGGTGCGGAGGATGGGCTTGGGCAGCTCGTCCCGGATGTCCCGGCCGGGCTTCATCAGCTCCGCCGCCACGTCCCGCAATGTGGGCACGCCCACGCCGCAGTCCGCCGCCGCCCGGTCCTCGCCGTAGGTCCTGATCTGGGCGTTCAGATCTCCCAGCTTCCCATCCCGCACGTCCGTGAGGGTGTGGCCGGTGAGGGAGAGCAATTTCTCCGCCGCGGCGTAGCTCTCCGGGTGGACGGCGGTGTTGTCCAGCACGGAGCGGCTCTCCGGCACCCGCAGGAAGCCGGCGCACTGCTCAAAGGCCTTGGGCCCCAGCTTGGGCACTTTCAAAATCTGCTTCCGGGAAGTGAAGGGGCCGTTTTCCTCCCGGTAGGCCACCACATTTTTCGCCGTGGTCGCGTTCAGCCCCGCCACACGCTGAAGCAGGGAGGGGGAGGCGGTATTCACGTCCACGCCCACGGCGTTCACACAGTCCTCCACCACACCGTTCAAAGCCTCGTCCAGCCGCTTGGGGGGCATGTCGTGCTGGTACTGGCCCACGCCGATGGCCTTGGGGTCGATCTTCACCAGCTCCGCCAGAGGGTCCTGGA
>NZ_CAKVVF010000073.1:0-10169 GCF_934833455.1 Oscillibacter sp. KLE 1728 | reverse complement strand
TGAGCTGTTTGCCCGCGGGGACCGGGAGGGCTGGGCCATGTGGGGCAATCAGGCCACAGCGGAATATGAACCCACATGGAATACCTATAAAAACCACACGAAAAAACCGGAAGACTGCCGGGAGGAGAGAGCTTCCCGCTCCTGATGACCCGAAGAACAGGGCGGACCGCGCCGTTCCTGTGGGGCAGAATATCGGAAAAACGGCCGTGCGATCAAAAATCGCACGGCCGTTTTGCGTCTGCGGGCCAGGGAGGAGGGGAGCGGCTGCCCGCCATCCAATGCCCGGCACTGCAGGCCCCGTTCTACCGTTGGGCAGAAGTTTCCCGGGCAGGGGGGAAAGCGGCTCCATCCAGGCATCTGGATGGAGCCGCAGTGGTTTGCGGGTATAAATCTTACTGCATAAAGCTGCCGTCCACCATCTGGTCCAGGTAGCCCTGATACTTCTCCTGAACATCGGCGGGCACCAGGTCGCTGAGGGCACCGGCGGACAGGGCACCGTTCTGCAGGGTGCCGTAGATGACCTCGCCGCCGAAGGAGCCATCCTCCACAGCCTCCATGCACAGGCCCACAAGGGAGGCATTGTCCGTCACCTGGCTGCCGATGATGCACTCGTTCTGGCCCAACAGATCGGAGGGCTGGGCGATGTCATAGATGCTCACGGAGCCGCTGGCGGCATTGGCTTCGTCAATGGCCTGCCGTGCGCCGGAGTCCACAGCGGAGGCGTCGCCAAAGAACACATCAGCGCCCTGGTCGATCATGGCCTTGGCAAACTCAATGCCCTTGTCGGCGGCGGAAAAGTCGCCGGAGTAGACCACATCCAGAGTGGAGACGGTCTTGCCCTCCTGCTGTCCCACATAGGCGGCGGCTTCCTTGAATCCGTTATACTTGCCCAGGGTGGTATCCAGTTCCATGGCGCCAATGAAGGCCACCGTGCCGCTCTTGGTCATAAGACCGGCCAGGGCACCGGCGATCCAGCCCACCTGCTGGGCATTGGGCAGCAGGGAGGTCACATTGCCGTTGACGGCTTTGGCGGGAGTGTCCTCGCCGCCGTTCAGCAGGGCGAAGGCCACATCGGGGAACTCCTCCGCCGCCTGAAGGACGGCGTCGGTGTACTGGTTGCCAGGGGCGTAGATCAGGTCATAGCCCAGGTCGCAATAGGAGATGATGGTGTCATAGTAGGCAGACTGGGCGATGCTGTCGGAGACCTCCGTGGCCCAGCCGCGCTCTGCGGCGGCATCCACCATGGCGTTGTAGCAGGACATGCCCCACCCGCCGTCGGAGATGCTGGAGTCGCAGATCATGGCCACCCGGTAGCTGCTGTCGCCGGAGTCTTCGCCGGTTTCTCCGCTGGACGTGTCAGTGCCGGAGGTGTCGGTACCGGAGCCGCCGCACGCCGCCAGTGACAGGCACATGACCAGGGTGAGAAGCAGAGCCAATAATTTTTTCATGTTCTTTCCTCCCAATTCTTCATAAATGTGGATGCCTTCTATTGATAACAGCCGCGTGGGCGGCGATTATCCTCAGCGCTCCTCCTTGAGATAGGGCTTGCCGGAGCTCTTGGGGCCGGCCTTCTTCATGCCGATGCCGGCCAATACCACCACGGTGGCGATGTAGGGGATCATCTGGAAGAACTGATAGGGCACGCCGAAGCTGCCCACCTGCAGCCGGATCTGCAGCGCGTCGCAGAAGCCGAAGAACAGGCACGCCAGCAGCACGCCGGCACCGCTCCACCGGCCGAAGATCACCGCCGCCAGGGCGATGAAGCCCCGGCCCGCCACGTTGCCGTCCACGTAGGTGTTGGCGTAGCAGGTGGTGAGATAGGCACCGCCGATGCCGGCCAGGGCGCCGCAGATGACGCAGGCGGCGTACTTCACGCCAATGACGTTGATGCCCAGAGTTGCCGCCGCCTTGGGATACTCGCCCACGGCCTTGTAGTTCAGGCCGGACTTGGTACGGTTGAAGTAGATAACCGTGAAGATCACCAGGCCGTAAGCCAGGTACACCATGGGCGTCTGGTCCAGCAGGAGGCGGACCAGGAAGTTGTCGGAGGTGATGCCCAGGGAGGAGGACAGCGTGTTCATCAGACCCACCTGCACCAGCTCGGACCCGGCGCCGAAGTAGACCCGGTAGATGAAGGCCGCCAGGGCCGGGGCGAAGATGTTGATGGCCATACCGTAGACGATCTGCTCCGCGCAGAGGGTGACGGTGGCGTAGGCGAAGATCATGTTCACCAGAATGCCCACCGCCGCGCCAGCCAGCACGCCCAGCATGGGGCTGCCGGTGATGAGGCTCACCAGAAAGCCCACCAGAGAGCCGATAGAGGCCAGGCCCTCCAGTCCGATGTGGACCAGGCCTGCCCGCTGGGAGTACAGCTCCGCCAGCGCCAGAAAGATCAGGGGCGTGGCCATGCGAACGCTGGAGAGGATGATGTTCATGACAAATTCCATATCAGGCCGCCTCCTTCCGTCTCTCCGTCAGCCTTCCCAGGAACGCCTTGAATCCGGGCAGCTTCACCATGGCCAGACCCGCCACGGTGAACACGATCACCAGGGCCTGGATGATGTCGGATACGCTGGTGGGCACGCCGGTGGCCGCCTGCATGGTGGTAGAGCCCACCCGCAGAGCTGCGAAGAAGATGGCCACCACAATGGTCGCCAGAGGATGCAGCTGACCGATCAGGGCCATGGCCACGCCGTCGAATCCGTAGCCGTTGCCGAAGCCGTTGATGAGCCGGAACTGGGTCCCCAGCAGCTCGGCGCTGCCGCCCAGGCCGGCGATGGCGCCGGAGACGATAAAGCTCATCAGGATGTACTTCTTCACCGCGAAGCCGTTGAACTCCGCCGCCGTCATGTTCAGGCCCACGGCCCGCAGCTGGAAGCCCTTGGAGGTGTAGAACAGGAAATAGTACACCAGCAGTCCCACCGCCAGGGCGATGACGAAGGCGGAGGTGACCCGCAGGCCGAAGAGGCGGCTGAGCTGAGTGGCCTCCGGCACGGCCTGCGTCTGCGGAACGCTGCCGTCCCGCAGCCAGTCGGTATATACCACGCCCATGAACAGCGTGGCCACATAGTTCAGCATGATGGTGATAATCATTTCATTCTGGCCACGGTAGACCTTCAGCAGGCCGGAAATCAGGGACCAGAGGCCGCCAGCCACGGCGCCGCCCACCAGACACAGGAGAATGGCGGGCAGTCCTTCGATCCCGCTCTGGGTGGCAATGTAGCAGCAGACGATGGAGCCCATCAGGAACTGGCCCTCACCACCCAGGTTGAACACGCCGCAGCGGTATGCAAAGCAGGCGCACAGGCTGGTGAAGATCAGCGGCGTGGAGCGGGCCAGGGTGGTGCCTACGTTCCGCAGGCTGCCGAAGGCACCGATCCAAAGGGACTCCAGCGCCACAAAGGGATTGGCACCCAGCACGGCCATGATGATGCACCCGATGACGAAGGCCAGCAGGATGGAGATGATGGGTACCAGGAAACTGACGAGTTTTCCGCTGTTTTTCATGCGTTCTCCCCCTCCTTATTTCCCGGCCATGGCCAGGCTGATCTCCTCAATGGGAGGATTTTTGCCGGAGAACACGCCCATGATCTGCCCCTCGAACATCACCACGATGCGGTCGGAAACCTCCAGGATTTCGTCGAAGTCCGCGGAGATCAGCAATACGCCGCAGCCCTTGTCCCGGGCCTCGATCATGGTGTCGTGGACGAAGCGGGTGGCGCCGATATCCAGGCCCCGGGTGGGGTGGACGGCCACCAGCAGGTCCGGGCTGCCCTCCAGCTCCCGGGCCAGGATCACCTTCTGCTGGTTGCCGCCGGAGAGGTTCCGCGTCTCCTGCTCCACAGAGGTGCAGCGGATGTCGTACTTCTCCTGCATCTTCAGGGCGTAGTCCCGGATGGCCTTTTTCTTCAGAAAGTAGCCCTTGGCACTGGAGAACTCCGGAGAGTCTGTGGCCTTGAGCACGATATTGTCCTTCACGGACATATTGCCGATGAGGCCCATCTTGTTCCGGTCCTCCGGGATGTGGGATACATTTTCCAGAATAAAGCCGTTGGGGGTGAACTGAGCCACCTTGGAGCCCTTCATGTCCACCTCGCCGCCGTCCGGCGTCAGCACGCCGGTGACCACCTGGGCCAGCTGGCTCTGGCCGTTGCCGTCCACGCCGGCAATGCCCACGATCTCGCCCCGGCCCACGGTCAGGGAGACGCCGCTGAGCCCTGCGTGCTTGGATTCTTTGTGGTAGTCCACGCTCCGCATCTGGATGACGGGATCGCCCGGCTCCTCCACCTTGCCGTAGTGGGAGGGGGCCAGCTCCCGGCCGATCATCAGGTTGGCCAGCTCCTGGCCGTCGGTCTCGGAGCGATCCAGGGTGGTGATGACCTCGCCGGTGCGCAGAATGGTGATACGGTCGGAGATCTGCAGCACCTCCCGCATCTTGTGGCTGATGAAGATGACGCTTTTGCCCTCCTCCGTCAGCTTATGGATGATCTGGAACAGTCCCTCTACCTCGATGTCTGTCAGGGCGGCGGTGGGCTCGTCCAGAATCAGCAGCTCCGCGCCCCGATACAGGGTTTTCAGGATTTCCACCCGCTGCTGGGCGCCCACGGCAATCTCCGTGATGGGCCGGTCCAGCTCCACGTCCAGACCATAGCGCTCCGCCAGCTCCAGGATTTCCTTCTTCCGGGCCTCCTTGTCGATGAAGATGCCCTTGGTGTTCCGGTCCCCCAGGATGATGTTCTCGAACACCGTCATGGCCTCCACCAGCATGAAGTGCTGATGCACCATACCGATGCCCAGCTTCACCGCCTGGGCAGGAGAGTCGATGCGGACCTCCTTTCCATTCAGGAAGATCTTTCCCTCTGTGGGCTGGTACAGCCCGATGAGGACGTTCATCAGCGTGCTCTTTCCCGCGCCGTTCTCCCCTAACAGGGTATGTACCTCGCCCTTGCGGACGGACAGGTTGATGTCCCTGTTGGCGTAGAAATCGCCGAAGCGTTTGCTGACGTGCTCCATTCTCAGTAACTCATCCAAAGTTTCAGCCCCCTCCTTACATGCGGTGCTTCCCCATGCGGGCAAGCATCAGCTCCTTTTTCTCCTGCAGCGTGCAGACCATGGGCTCCGCCCAGGAATACTGCTGCATGAACACCCCCTGAAACTGGCAGATGGCGTCCTCATCGCCGCTCATGAATGCCTGAAAATCCGAGTCCGCCAGGTCCATCCGCACCCGCAGGCTCCCCCGGCTGCGCAGGAACATCTCCTCCGCGCCATAGTCCCGCAGGGTGTCTGCCAGCTCCTTGATGGTGCGGCGGTAGCCGGTGCCGTCGGCGTTCTCTCCCCATAGGTTTTCCACGATCTCGTGAATGGACACCGGCCGCCCGTCCCGATACACGCACAGGGCCATCAGCTCCTTGGCCTTGCCGGAGCGGAAGTGCACCGGCTCGCCGTCCACCAGCATGTCGAAGGCCCCGAAGGTGTGGAAATGGATGCGCTTGCACTGGCGGCGGCGCAGCAGCTTGGCCCGCTCCATCACATCGGCGATGTCCTCCCGGTCAAAGGGCTTGAAGATGATGTAGTCCGCCTTCATCTTCAGCGCCTCCACCGCAAACTTCGGGTGGGCCGTGGCGAAGACGATGATGATGTCGCTCCGCAGCCGCCGCAGGGCCTGGGCCAGATGGATGCCGTCCATCCCCGGCATGTCGATGTCCAGCAGGGCAAAATCCACCACATGGCCGGCGGCGTACTCAATGGCCGCGTTGGGATCGGTGAATTTCCCCACAATTTCAAAATCAGGCATGTCCGCACATTTCAGCTCGAAGAGCTGCAGATCCAGCAGCATGTCGTCCACCAGAATGGTTTTCAATCGCGGTCACCCCTGTCTTATGTTTCTATTGTACCAGATGGAGCGTACGGAAACCGTACGCTTTCAGGTCGATTTTGAAAGATTTTCCATGTTTTTCCCCCGCTTTCCATAAGTCAGGACAGCCTGTGTGCCCATGCCCACTGTGCTGGTGATCCGCAGCTCGCTGCCGGGGAAGCGGGCTATGCGCCGCCGCACATTCTCCAGCCCGATGGAGCCCTTCTCTCGGACAGCTTCCAGGCCGAAGCCCACGCCGTCGTCCGTCACCGTGACCTGCCAGTGGTCCGGCAGCTCTTCCAGCTTCAAAGAGACGGTTCCGCCGCCCACCTTGGGCTTGATGCCGTGGAGGATGGCATTCTCCACAATGGGTTGGATGGTCAGCAGGGGGATGGGAAAGTCCACGTCGGGAATCTCGTAGACCATGTGCAGCCGGTCCCCCAGCTGCTGCTGGTTGATATCCGCATAGGCCCGGACCGCCCGGATCTCCTCCCGGAAGGAGCCGATCCCGCCGTCGGCAGTGACGGAGTCCAGTGTGAACCGCAGGTAGCGGGCGAAGTCTCCGGCCATTTTGTAGGCCGCCTCCGGCTTCAGGACGATCAGGGCCTGCAGAGCGTTGAGGGTGTGGTAAAAGAAGTGGGAGCGGATCTGGTTCAGCAGCATATTGCCCTGTTCCCGCTCCAGCTGCTCCTGCAGCTGCTGGATGGCCCGCTGGGATTTTTCCAGCTGCAGCTGCCGCAGCCGGCCCGCGTAATAGACGCCCGCCGCAGCCAGCAACGCCACCAGCAGGCTCACCGCCACCCCCAGCCACAGGCTGATCTGGAGATACCAGGGCCGCAGGGGCGCCAGGGAGACGGTCCAGACAGAGTTGAACAGCTCCTGCGCGTGGTCCACAGTCCGCACACCCTCCGGCAGCGGGTCCGCCGTCTCGAGAATCACCTGTTTCTGTCCGTCGTCCGGATTGATGCGCCAAATTTGGCAGGCGAAGCCCTGGGCATTTACCCGCTCCACGGAGCTTCCGGACAGGGCGGCCGGAAAGTCCAGCGTCACGGAGACAATGCCCCAGAAATACCGCTGGCCCTGTTCGTCCGTCAGAAAGACCGGCAGCCGCCCGGCGATGCCCAGGCCGCCCTGGATCAGCTGGAAGGGGCCGGCGATATACAGCGCCTCTTTTTCGATGGCAGCTTGAGCCTCCAGATTGCCGGCCCCGTCCCCGTACATGTTCAGCCCGACGACATCCTCGTTTCCCTCCAGGGGAAAGACACCGTCCACGATCCCGTCCGGCGCGAAGAGGACGTTTCGCACATAGTCCTCCCGCAGCAGGACATGGGCGACCCTGCCGAAGTCCGAATAGTCCCCGCTGGTCTGGATGAGATAGGCCTCCAGAACGCGGGTTTTGCTCATCTCGGAGAGCATAAACTCATACGTCTCCGCCCCGATGGCGCTGGCGACATAGCCCATGCGGTCCCGCTCCTGGTTCCGGCGGCTCCACTCCATGCAGCCAACAAGCACCAGTCCGGCCGCCAGGGCCAGTACAAAGGCCCGTCCGGCGTGAATCAGAGGCGTCCGCTTTGCGGTCCGCACCAAGGCGATCCCTCCCTTTTTTTGGCACCTGCCTTTTTTATTAAAGAATACGTCAAATCGGCCCGCAATGCAAGCAGAGGGCCGGGGCCTATCCGTCGGTGTCAGAGCAGTGTTCTGCCGCGCAAAATCCATTGGATACATAGACAGCCGGCCGGAAGGTAAAATATAGAGGATAATTGTACGGGAGGCGATATGCAGTGCAAGACTATACCATCACAGGAGAACAGCTCCAGGCGTTCAGGCAGCGCCTGGTGTGGGAGGAAAAGAGCCCCGCCACCATTGAGAAATACCTGCGGGATGCGGCGGCTTTTACCGCCTGGCTGGACGGCCGGGCGGCGTCCAAGGCGGCGACGGGGGCCTGGAAGGCCGCCTTGCTGGAGGCGAAGCTGGCGCCGGCCACCATCAACGTCAAGCTGGCGGCGGTCAACCGGTTCCTTGTATTTCTGGGCTGGCCGGCGTTTCGGGTGAAACCCCTGCGCATCCAGCGGCGGCTGTTCCGGGACGACAGCCGGGAGCTGACGAGGCCGGAGTACCTCCGCCTGCTGGAGACCGCCCGCACCCAGGGCCGGGAACGGCTGGCGCTGCTGCTGGAAACCATTTGCGGCACCGGAATCCGGGTGTCCGAGGTGCGCTATGTCACCGTGGAGGCCGTGTACCGGGGAAGGGCCGAAATCTCCTTGAAGGGCAAGATCCGGACCATCCTGCTGCCGGGCAAGCTCTGCCGCAAGCTCCTCAAATACGCCAGGAAACAAAAAATCGCTTCCGGCGAGATTTTTCTCACCAGAAACGAAAAAGGCATCTCCCGCCGGCAGATCTGGGCGGAGATGAAAGCGCTGTGCGACAAGGCGGGCGTGGCACCCAGCAAGGTGTTTCCCCACAATCTGCGGCACCTGTTCGCCAGGACGTTCTACCGTGTCTGCCGGGACGTGGCCAGGCTGGCGGACGTCCTGGGCCACTCCAGTATTGAGACGACCCGGATTTACCTGATCTCCACGGGCACCGAGCACGCCGGGACTCTGGCACGGCTGGGGCTGGTCTGTTAGAAATAGGACAGAATCGCCATTCCGATGCGGATGGCTGCAAAAAAATAACCAGACATACATAATTGATTTTAACAGTAACCAAATTCTAGCACAAAGCACCGCCAGCCGCAAGAGCTTTTACCGATTTGGGCAGCATAAAATGGCCGGAAAAGCGTCGAATTTTGTCCGGCTGCTGTCTTTGCGCCATTTTTGAGCCCGCGCAGGCTGCGCGGGCTTTTTTGCGCACATTTGCCCCTGGTCTGCAGGCCCCGTTTCGGTCCCTTACAGGAGGAAATGGCGATTCTGTTGACAGGAGGCGGGGAGATGAGGAGTCCAGAGGCTCTGAAGCCGCGGGAGACACACCGCACACCGGACTGGCCCGGCGCCGAGCTCAGCATGGAGACCATCCGGGCTTATCTGGCGGACCTGTCCGGCAGGGGACGCCGCAAGGGCACGGTGCAGATGTACAGTGCCAAGCTGCGGGCCCTCTATGACTACCTGCCCCCGGACAAGCAGATCTCCCGGGGAACGCTGGCTGCTTGGCGAGCATTCCTGCTGGAGGCAGGGTATTCCCCCAGCACCGTGAATACCCACCTGTCTGCCGCCAACGGGCTGATGGAGTACATGGGGCGGCGGGACCTGCAGTTGGTGGGGCAGCTGGAGGCGGACAAGGGCCTCCAGCCGGAACTGAGCCGGGTGGAGTATCTGCGGCTGCTGCAGGCTGCCAGGATACTGGAAAAGGAGCGGACCTACCTGCTGGTGAAAATATTCGCCCTGGCGGGCATCCGGGTGGGGGAGCTGCCTCAGGTGACCGTTGAGCGGGTGCGGGCCGGGCGCCTGCCGGTCCGTACCGGCGGGGAGCGGCGGTACGTCCCGTTGCCCGCCTGTCTGCAGGGGGAGCTGCTGGACTACGCCCGGCGGCAGGGCCTGACGGCGGGGCCGGTGTTCTGCACCCGGAACGGGAAAGGCATGAGCCGGACCCAGGTGACGGAGGAGATCCAGACCCTGTGTCATGACGCCCGGGTAGAGGAGGAAAAGGGAACGCCCCGGTGCCTGCGGAAGCTGTATCTGGCTACCCAGGCGGAGGTGGAGCGCGGCGTGCGCCTGTTGGCGGAGCAGTCCTACGAGCGGATGCTGGACACGGAGCAGCTGGCCGCCGGGTGGGCGGAGGGAACCGGTCATTCCATCCATAAGGATGTTTACATATAAGATCACTGAAATATAGAAGGAGGAAAAGTGATGAAGAAACGGATCTTGTCAGCATTTCTGGTCCTCTGTATGATGCTGACAATGGTTCCCACTGCTGCCCTGGCGGCAGAAGACCCTGGCGGCGGCAACGGGAGCGACCGGGTCCACACAGAGAGCAACGACGGCGTCGTGGTGGACAAGACGGTCAACTATGATGAGGACGGAAATTATTCCCTGACCCTGGAGGCCTATGTCACCAACGAGGTGACCAAGGGAAGCAAGACCACACCGCTGGATATTGTGCTGGTGCTGGACTTGTCTGGGTCGATGGATCAGAACATCACCTCGTATACATACGAGGCGACATCTAAGCGGAACTGGTCCTATAACGATATAGACCGCCAGTCACAGTACTATTATTTTGACGGGACATCTTACTATGCAGTCCAGCGGGAGAGAAGCGACCGGTATTGGGATTGGGACGAATTTGAACTTGTCCGGGATTATTCGCTCTACTACGT
>NZ_CAKVVF010000072.1:0-10185 GCF_934833455.1 Oscillibacter sp. KLE 1728 | reverse complement strand
CCTTCAGGTCGTCCACCATGGAGTGGCCCACGGCGTCGGAGAAGGCGGCCTTCTGCCGCCAGAGGATGCTGTCCGGCAGCAGGCGGTCCTTTTCAAACGCGTGGCGCAGCAGGTACTTGCCCATGCCATAGGTGTTCATTTTCAGCGCCGGATCCACCGCCATGACGTATTTCACGAAGTCCAGGTCGCCGAAGGGGACCCGGGCCTCCAGAGAGTTGACGGAGATGCACCGGTCCGCCCGCAGCACATCGTACATGTGCAGCTCATCCACCCGCTTTTTGGACTCCTGCTGGAAGGCTCCGGCGCTGGGGGCAAAGTCTGTGTACTTGTAGCCGAACAGCTCATCGCTGATCTCGCCGGTCAGCAGCACCCGGATGTCCGTCTTTTCGTGGATGGCCTTGCAGCAGAGATACATGCCCATGCTGGCCCGAATGGTGGTGATGTCCCAGGTGCCCAGGGCGGCGATGACGACGGGCAGGGCCGCCAGAACCTCCTTCCGGGTCATATAGACCTCCGTGTGATCGGCGCCGATGAACTCCGCCGCCTCCCGGGCGTACTTCAGGTCGATGGCATCCGTGTCCATGCCGATGGCGAAGGTACGGATCTTCTTCCCCAGAATTACGGAGCTGATGGCGCATACCAGAGAGGAGTCCAGCCCGCCGGAGAGCAGGAAGCCCAGGGGAGCGTCCGCGTCCAGCCGTTTATCCACCGCCGCGATCAGCTTGTTGCGGATGTTGCGGCAGACGGTCTCCAAGTCATCGGGGGAGTACTGCGTGACGGTGGTGAGATCCGCATAGCGGACAAATTTTCCGTCCGCGTAATAGTGTCCCGGCGGGAAGGGGCGGATCCCCTTACATAACCCCACTAGGTTTTTCGGTTCGCTGGCAAAGACGATGGCGCCGGAGCGGTCATAGCCGTAGTACAAGGGCCGGATGCCGATGGGATCCCGGGCTGCGATGAGTTCATCCCGCTTGGAATCGTAGATGATGAGGGCGAACTCCGCGTCCAGCTTGGCGAACATCTCCAGGCCGTACTCCCGGTACAGAGGAAGCAGGATCTCACAGTCGCTGCCGCTGCGGAAGGAGTAGCCTTTTTCCGTCAGCTGCCGCTTCAGGGGGCGGAAGCCGTAGATCTCGCCGTTGCAGACCACATAGTCCCCGTCCAGCTCAAAGGGCTGCATCCCCGCCTCCGTCAGGCCCATGATGGCCAGCCGGTGAAAGCACAGCCAGCCGGACGGCGTCTCGAGGATCTGAGACATGTCCGGTCCCCGGGACCGGGTTCGGTCAAAGAAGGGCAGAAGTTCCTCCTTGGTGTAGGTCTTTTTGGAAAAACCCATAATTGCGCACATAGATAGAAGCACCTCCGAAATAAAAAAGATCGCAGCTCCGTCCTGAAATTTCAGGACGAATAGCTGCGATCCGCGGTGCCACCTGACTTGCCCCCTGATCGGGGACCTCTTTGACTAGGCTCCAACAAGCCCGCGTGAGGTAACGGTCACGACTCGTTTCACTTACTGGCGGTCTCCCGCGTTCAGATCACAGCTACGGAGTGTTCTTCCCGCGGACTCTTTGGTACGGGGTTCTCACCATCCCCCGCTCACTGGCCCGGAACATCCGCGGTACTTTTCTCCATCAACGCCTTTGCTGATGTTAAAATTATGGTCTAAAGATTACCACTGGGGATATCCGCTGTCAATGTGGGAATATCCCAAAACCCAGCTGAAAATTTCCTGAAATTTCTCCATCCTTGTGTCAGGGGGATGTCCCATCTACCCAATGGAGCGTACCAGATTCGTGTAGCCGGTCAGATACCGGTCCACCTCCGCAGCGGCGGAGCGCCCTTCGGCGATGGCCCACACCACCAGGGATTGGCCCCGGCGCATATCGCCAGCGGCGAACACCTTGTCCGCATTGGCAGCATAGCTCCCCGGCGCTGTGCGGACCGTCCTGTCCGCCTCCACACCGAAGGCCTCGCACACGCCCCGCTCACACCCGGCAAAGCCGGTGGCGCCGATCAACAGCTGGCAGGGCAGGGTATCCCCCTCCGTGGTGACCACACCGGTCAGGGAACCGCTTTCCCCCGCCACCAGGCTCTGGACCTGGACGCCGAACCGCCGGGGATCCTGGCCCGTAACGGCCAGCGCCTCTTCGTGGGCGTAATCCAGCGGCAGGCTTCCCGCAGCGTCCAGGTAATCCGTCCGGGGACGGCGCACCAGCTGGGTCACGGAGCGGCAGCCTTGCCGCAGGGCGGTGGCCACACAGTCGCTGGCGGTATCGCCAGTGCCGATGATAACCACATCCAGCCCGGAGGCGGAGGGAACCGCCGCCTCCGCCTTGCCGAACTGAGCCCGCTCCACAGCAGCCTTCAGGTACTCGGTGCCGTAGCATACGCCGGAGATGCCGGTGGTGTCCAGTCCCAAGGGCCGGGGCGCTCCGGCCCCGCAGCAGAGGATCACCGCGTCGTACTCCGCCAGCAGCCGCTTTGCCACGGCACCCTCTGAGGCGTCCACACCGCAGACGAAGGTGACGCCCTCCTCGGTCATCAGGTCGATGCGCCGCCGGACCACAGATTTGGGTAGCTTCATATTGGGGATGCCGTACATCAGCAGACCGCCGGGGTGCTCCGCCCGCTCGATGACGGTGACCATGTGGCCCCGGCGGTTCAGCTGGTCCGCTGCCGCCAGGCCCGCCGGGCCCGAGCCTACCACGCAGACCTTCTTCCCCGACCACTGGGGCGGCCGGCGTGGGCGGAGCTTCCCGGCGCCAAAGGCCGCTTCGATGATGCTCAACTCATTGTCCCGGACCGTAATGGGGTCCCCATAGATGCCGCAGATGCAGGCGTTTTCGCAGGGGGCGGGGCACACGCGGCCGGTGAACTCCGGAAAGCTGTTGGCCTTCAGCAGCCGGCTGAGGGCGTGGCCCCAGTTGCCGGAGAGGATCATGTCGTTCCACTCGGGGATCAGGTTGTGCAGGGGACAGCCAAAGGCCTTTCCCTCATATATCATCCCCGCCTGGCAGAAGGGGACGCCGCAGTTCATGCACCGGGCGCCCTGCTGGCGCCGGATCTCCTCCGACAGGGGAAGGTGGAACTCATCCCAGTCCCGGACCCGCTCCGCCGCGGGCCGGCGGCCATCCTCCCGGCGGGTATATTCCAAAAAGCCGGTGGGTTTTCCCATGTTGTCCAGCCTCCTCTCAAGCTCTGGTATTGGCGTAGAACGCCTCGATCTCCGCCTGCTGACGGGTCATGCCTTTCTCCTCGTACTGGGCGATGGACCGGAGCATCCGGTCGTAGTCCCGGGGCATGACCTTCTTGAAGCAGGGGACGTAGGAGTGGAAGGCCGCCAGGATCTTCTTCCCCCGGGGGGAGCCGGTGGCGGCCACATGGGCCTCAATGAGGGAGCGGAGCTCGGCGATGTCGTGAGGCTCCGTCAGGGTGTCCGTCATCACCTGGTCCTTGTTGAGGCGCATATAGAGGTCGTGCTTTTCGTCCAGCACATAGGCGATGCCGCCGGACATCCCGGCTGCGAAGTTCTTTCCCGTGGGGCCAAGAATCACGCAGCGGCCGCCGGTCATGTACTCGCAGCCATGGTCCCCCACGCCCTCCACCACGGCGATGGCGCCGGAGTTGCGGACGCAGAACCGCTCGCCGGCCATCCCGTTGATGAACGCCTGGCCGGAGGTGGCGCCGTACAGAGCCACGTTGCCCACGATGATGTTCTCGCCGGGGTCGAAGGTGCTGTCCTTGGGTGGATAGAGTACCAGCTTGCCGCCGGAGAGGCCCTTGCCCAGCCCATCGTTGCAGTCGCCCTCCAGCTCCAGGGTCAGTCCTTTGGGGATGAAGGCGCCGAAGGACTGGCCTCCGCCGCCATGGCAGGTGATGACATAGCTGTCGTCCGGCAGGGAGTCCCCGCACTGCCGGGTGATCTCGGCGCCGAACAGCGTGCCGAAGGCCCGGTCCGTGGAGGAGACGGTGAGCTCCAACCGGCCGGTCCGCTTCCCCTTCAGCGTCTTGCCCAGTTTGGCCAGCAGCACGCTCTCATCCAGGGTCCGCTCCAGATGAAAGTCGTAAACATCTCCGGGATTGAAGTGGGACGGCCCGCCGCTCCAGGGATTTTCCAGCAGGCTGCGGAGGTCCAGGGTCTCCGCCCGGTGGGTCACCAGCTTCTCCCGGACCCGCAGTAGGTCACTGCGGCCCACCAGTTCATCCACGGTGCGGATGCCCAGGGCCGCCATATACTCCCGCAGCTCCTGGGCCACGAATTCCATGAAGTTCACCACGTACTCCGGCTTGCCGGAGAAGCGGGACCGGAGCTGGGGATTCTGGGTGGCAATGCCCGCCGGGCAGGTGTCCAGGTTACACACCCGCATCATGCAGCAGCCTAGGGCCACCAGGGGCGCGGTGGCAAAGCCGAATTCCTCCGCCCCCAGCATACAGGCGATGGCCACATCCCGCCCGGTCATCAGCTTGCCGTCGGCCTCCAGGGCCACCTGGCTCCGCAGACCGTTGGCGATCAGGGCTTGGTGGGCCTCCGCCACGCCCAGCTCCCAGGGCAGGCCCGCCCCGTGGATGGAGCTGCGGGGCGCGGCGCCGGTGCCGCCGTCATGGCCGGAGATCAGCACCACCTGGGCACCGGCCTTGGCCACGCCGGCGGCGATGGTGCCAACCCCCGCCTCGCTGACCAGCTTCACGCTGATCCGGGCCCGGCGGTTGGCGTTTTTCAGGTCATAGATCAGCTGGGCCAGGTCCTCGATAGAGTAGATGTCGTGGTGAGGCGGCGGAGAGATCAGTGTCACGCCGGGGGTGGAGCACCGGGTCCTGGCAATCCAGGGATAGACCTTTTTCCCGGGCAGATGGCCGCCCTCGCCGGGCTTGGCACCCTGAGCCATCTTGATCTGGATCTCCTGGGCGCTGGTGAGGTAGGCGCTGGTAACGCCGAACCGGCCGGAGGCTACCTGCTTGATGGCGGAGCACCGCTCATCGCGCAGGCGCGCCGCGTCCTCGCCGCCCTCGCCGGAGTTGGACTTGCCGCCGATGCGGTTCATGGCGATGGCCAGGCACTCGTGGGCCTCCTGGGAGATGGAGCCGTAGCTCATGGCGCCGGTTTTGAATCGCTTGACAATGGACGCCACCGGCTCCACCTCGTCGATGGAGATGCCGCCGCTCTCATCGAACTGGAAGTCCAGCAGCCCCCGCAGGGTATGGGGCTTGGCAGGCTCGTCCACCAGGGCGGAATACTCCTTGAAGGTCTCGTAGCTGCCCTCCCGGACGGCCTTCTGCAGCAGCAGGATGGTCCGGGGGTTGTACATGTGGTCCTCCTTGTCCGGGCCGGACCGCAGCTTGTGGATGGCCGATACCCTCCACCCGGCTGACTGTGTTGGTGAAGTACTTGTCCACCACGTCCCGGTTGATGCCCAGGCACTCGAAGATCTGGGCGGACTGGTAGGACTGGATGGTGGAGATGCCCATTTTGGAGGCGATCTTCACGATGCCGTGGAGGATGGCGCTGTTGTAGTCGTTGACGGCCGCAGTGGGATCCTTATCCAGCATCCCCAGGGTCACCAGCTCCTCTACGCACTCCTGGGCCAGATAGGGGTTGATGGCCTGGGCGCCGTAGCCCAGGAGGGTGGCGAAGTGGTGGACGTCCCGGGGCTCGGCGCTCTCCAGGATCATGGAGACTGCGGTGCGCTTTTTCGTCCGCACCAGATACTGCTCCAAGGCGGACACCGCCAGCAGGGAGGGGATGGCTACATGGTTCTCGTCCACCCCCCGGTCTGACAGGATCAGGATGTTGGTGCCATTCTTGTAGGCCCGGTCCACGTTGACGAACAGCCGGTCCAGGGCATTGGCCAAGGGAGAGCCCTTGTAGTACAGCAGGGAGATGGTCTCCACATGGAAGCCGGGCCGGTCCATGTAGCGGATCTTCATCAGATCCACGGAGGTGAGGATGGGGTTGTGGATCTGGAGGACTGTGCAGTTCTCCGCTCTTTCCTCCAGCAGATTGCCGCCGGAGCCCACATACACCGTGGTGTCGGTGACGATCTCCTCGCGGATGGCGTCCATGGGCGGGTTGGTCACCTGGGCGAAGAGCTGCTTGAAGTAGCTGAACAGGGGCTGGTGCTTTTCCGACAGCACCGCCAGCGGTGTGTCCACGCCCATGGCGGAGGTGGGCTCCGCCCCATCCCGGGCCATGGGGAGGATGGCGTCCTTCACCTCCTCATAGGTGTAGCCGAAGGCCTTGTACAGCCGGTCCCGCCGCTCCTGGGAGGACCGCTCCACACGCCGGTTGGGGATGGGAAGATCCCGCAGGTATACCAAGTGGGCATCGAGCCACTCGCCGTAGGGCTGCTGGCGGGCGTACCGCTCCTTGACCTCGGCGTCGTCCACCAGTCGACCGGCAGTCAGGTCTGCCAGCAGCATCCGCCCCGGCTGGAGCCGGGACTTCTTCACGATCTTCTCCGGCGGGATGTCCAGCACCCCCACCTCGGAGGAGAGAATCAGCTGCTTGTCGGTAGTGAGATACCACCGGCAGGGGCGCAGGCCGTTCCGGTCCAGCACCGCGCCCACCGTGTCCCCATCGGAGAACACGATGGCCGCCGGGCCGTCCCAGGGCTCCATCATGGTGGCATAGTAGTGGTAGAAGTCCCGCTTCTCCCGGCTCATTTTCCGGTCGTTGGCCCAGGGTTCCGGGATGCACATCATCACCGCCTGGGGCAGTGGGATGTCGTTCATCATCAGAAATTCCAGGGTGTTGTCCAGCATGGCGGAGTCGGAGCCGCTCTGGTCTACCACCGGCAGGATCTTGTCCATGTCCGCCTCCAGTACGGCCGAGTGCATAGTCTCCTCCCTGGCCAGCATCCGGTCCACGTTGCCCCGGATGGTGTTGATTTCACCGTTATGGAGGATGTAGCGGTTGGGATGGGCCCGCTCCCAGCTGGGGGTGGTGTTGGTGGAGAACCGGGAGTGGACCAGGGCGATGGCGCTCTCACAATCCGGCTCCGTCAGGTCCGTGTAGAACTTCCGCAGCTGCCCCACCAGGAACATGCCCTTGTACACGATGGTCCGGCTGGAGAAGGAGCAAATGTAGGTGTTCACATTGGATTGCTCGAACTCCCGGCGGACCACATACAGCTTCCGGTCAAAGTCCAGGCCACGGGCGCAGTCTACAGGCCGGGCCACAAAGCACTGGCAGATGCAGGGCATACAGTCCAGGGCCTTCCGGCCCAGCACCTCCGGATGGGTGGGCACATCCCGCCAGCCCAGGAAGTCCAGCCCCTCCTTGGACGCGATGATCTCCAGCATCTTCTGGGCCTGGGCCCGCTTCAGCGCGTCTGCGGGGAAGAAGAACATGCCCACGCCATAATCCCGGGGGCCGCCCAGGGCGATGCCCTCGGCGGAGGCCGCCTTCACCATCAGCTTGTGTGGCACCTGAATCATCAGCCCCACGCCGTCACCGGTCTCGCCGGTGGCGTCTTTACCTGCCCGGTGCTCCAGCTTTTCCACGATCTTCAGGGCACTGTCCACTGTGGCGTGGGACGGCGTGCCCTTCAAATTGACCACGGCGCCGATGCCGCAGGCGTCGTGCTCCCACAGGGGATCATAGATATTGTGTATGTTCTGCGCTGGTCCACTCATTGGGACTGCCTCCCTTGTCGTTTCATCGTCAGGCTTCAGCCTGTTGTGTACCGCTCCAGGATCAGCCGGGCGGTCTCTGCAAGCCGCAGCCCCGTGTCCATGCTGTACTTCTGCAGAAAGCGGTGGGCCTCCGCCTCGCTCATGAGGTTTACCTCCATCAGCACCGCCTTGGCCCGGCAGATCAGCCGCTCCTCCTCGGCACTTCGCTGGATATGAAGCCGGGGAGCCGGGGCGCCGCCTGCAAGGACTCCCTGGGCCAGATCCAGCGAGGCGAAGAACTCCGCCCGGGAGGAGGGGACGGCCAACTTGATGAGGTTCCTGTCCCCGCACAGCTCCAGATTCCCGGGAGAGGAGATGACCAGCACCGGGGCGATGCCCGTGAGGTCCACGGCCAGCATCTCCGCAGTCATGTCCCGCAGCCGGAAACCGCAGATGACGACGGCTCCGCCCAGCTTCCGGGCGGCTCGGATGGTTTCCGCGCCGCTGAAGCAGGAGATGGACGGCGCGAGGCCGCCGGAGCCCAGAATGCGGGTGATCTGGGCGTGGGCTTTCTCAGAGGCAAACGCCAATATGATCCTGTCCATGGAATTTGCCCCCCTCCTCTCTCTGCGGCCCTGTCAGAAGGGCCGGCAGGTCAGTACGCCACCAGATACTGTTCCAGCTCCCACTGGGACACCTGGGCGGCGTACGACCGGCACTCCCGACGCTTTCCGGCCAGATACTGCTCCGTCACGTGGGCACCTAGCGCGTCCGTAATGACGCTGTCTGCCTCCAGGGCCCGGACGGCCTCCTCCAGAGAGCCGGGGAGCCGCTGGATGCCGGAGGCGTCTCCCACCTCGTAAAGGTTGCCGGTGAGGGGGGCGGGGGGCGTCATCTGCTGCTCGATCCCGTCCAGTCCCGCGGCAAGGCACGCCGCCAGGGCCAGATAGGGGTTGCAGGCGGGATCAGGGCTCCGCAGCTCCACCCGGGTGCTGTTTCCCCGCGGTGTTGGAATGCGGACCAAGGCGGAGCGGTTGCCGGTGGACCAGGCCAGATGGCAGGGGGCTTCGTAGCCGGGCACCAGCCGCTTGTAGCTGTTCACCAGTGGATTGGTGACGGCACAGCATCCCCGTACGTGTCCCAGCAGTCCCGCGATGAACTGATAGGCCAGCGGGGACAGGTGCCGGGGATCCGCCTCGTCATAGAAGGCATTTTTCCCATCCCGAAACAGGGACATATTTACGTGCATGCCGCTGCCGGCGGCGCCGCTGACGGGCTTGGGCATGAAGGTGGCGTGGAGGCCGTTCTTCTGGGCCAGGGTCTTCACCGCCAGCTTGAAGGTCATGATGTTGTCCGCAGCCCGCAGGGCGTCGGTGTACTGGAGGTCGATCTCGTGCTGGCCGGCTGCCACCTCGTGGTGGCTGGCCTCCACCGCCACGCCCATCTGCTCCAGATTCAGGCAGATCTCCCGGCGGGTCCCCTCCCCATGGTCCAGAGGGCCCAGGTCAAAATAGCTGGCCTCGTCGGAAGTCCGGATGGTGGGCTGACCGTCTTCATCGGTCTGGAACAGAAAGAACTCCAGTTCCGCTCCCACATTGCAGGTGAAGCCCAGGGCGTCGGCACGGCGGAGCACCCGCTTCAGCACACCTCGGGGATCACCGGCGAAGGCGGTACCATCGGGGTTGTGGACGTCGCAGATCAGCCGGGCCACCTTGCCGTACTGGGGCCGCCAGGGCAGGATGGCAAAGGTGTCCAGGTCCGGCCAGAGATACTGGTCTGATTCTTCAATGCGGACGAATCCCGCGATGGAGCTGCCATCCATCATAATCTGGTTGTCCAGCGCCCGCCCGATCTGAGAGGCGGTGATGGCTACGTTTTTCAGCTGGCCGAAAATGTCTGTGAACTGCATACGGATGAACTGGGCATCCTCCTCCCGGACCAGCCGGATGATGTCCTCCTTGGTGTAGTGACGCATGAGCCTGACTCCTTTCCGATGGTGACCGTGTATGGACGCGGAGCGCCCCTCCGCGAAAAATTTTAAAAAGAAAAAAGAGCAAAGGATACCGCCAAAGGGCGCCTTTGCTCTCAGTGCTATTATTATACGAACTCTAAGGCGGTGTTGTCAAGACACTTGGGGGCCCGGAATCCCCACAGACGGAAAATTTGTGGGACCGCCTAAAATCGTTCCGCCGTCCCCAGGAGCTTTGGCGAAATCGACAAAAAATGGAGGAATGCGTTGACAGCTCCGACAAAGCTGACTGCGCGCCCGCCATCAAACAAAGGTACTTTGGCCCACCATCCCACAGCGCCTTGTTTGATACACGCAACGAGACATATCCCACTCAATGGCGGGGGCATTTCTTTTGGCAAAAGAATATGACCGACACATCAGCGGTTATGAAGATCGTAAGCACACCATCTTGCAGGACGGCGATTGCCCCGCAGGCCCCGGATGCCCGGTCCCCTGACCACGCCGGACGAAAAGGGCCGTTGCCCGCAGGCTGTTCTGGAACGGCCCTTCCGGGGAAATCTTCCATTGGCAGCAGTTATCCCATGACTTAGGATGCCCGCTGC
>NZ_CAKVVF010000071.1:0-10413 GCF_934833455.1 Oscillibacter sp. KLE 1728 | reverse complement strand
AGAACTTCTCCCGCGATGCGAAAGAGGTCGGCTATCTGATGGACCTGTATGCCATCCGCAGCCCCTTCCTGCCCGTCATCAACGAGGCCTGCCGCCTGCGGGGCATCGCCGCCACCAGTGCGGGCACCTTCCCCATGCCCAGCGCCACGGTGGAAGATGACGCCAGAATCCTGGAGCTGCTGAACCGGGAGGGCGTGCAGTAATCTGCTCCCCCCCTGAAGCCGCACCGCCCCAGCCGCCGTTTTGAAAACGGCGGCTGGGGCGGTCTCTTTTTTATCAGAGAACTCCTCATGGCAGCTCTATATGGACGGACGTGTGGAACACCGGCTCCACCAGGCCGGGGATCTCCACCGCATCGGTGAAATGGACATCTTCCGTGAATTCCTTCAGCAGGGAGACGATATAAGGATGGGGCCGCTCGTCCGGACGTCCGGCGGCCACGCAGACCACGGCGGCTTTCGGCTGGAGCAGCCGCAGCAGCTTCCGGGTGGTGGAGGACAGGGAGGCATGGTGGGGCACCTTCAGGATGTCGCAGGGGGTGGCGGTCTGCGTCTCCCACATGTGGGCGTAGGCGTCGCCCCCCAGAACGATCTCCTTCCCATGGTAGTACAGCCGCTGGCGCAGGCTGGAGACGTTCATGGACTTTCCCCAGTGAATCAGGTCATAGCCGTTCCGCTCCCCCCGGAAGGCGGCGTCGTACACCGCTCTCTGCCGGGGGTACAGGGCGGGCTCGCCGAACAGGATGTCCATGGTGAGGTCGTCCGTCAGCCGGAGACACTCCATCCGGTCCCCCGGCAGCTCCTTGATCCGGCCGATCCGGTCTCCGTACCGCCGCAGGGGGCCGGCGTACAGGTCCATACACCGCAGCACGTTCCGCGCTGCCTTGGGCAGGCCGTTGTCTCCGTCCGGGTCCAGAGGGCCGGAATCGGCGGGGGGCGCATAGGGGGTCAGCAGCTCGCCCACAGTGACGGTCTCCAGCACCCGGCCCAGACCACCGATGTGGTCCCGGTGGAAGTGGGTGACCAGCAGGATATCCAGATGCGCCACACCTTGACTTCGCAGGAAATCCCCGGCAAAGATCCGGCAGGAGCGGGGGTCCTCCACCGGCGGGTGGTCGTCCCGCTCCAGGCTGTCGTGGCCGCAGTCCACCAGCATGGAAAAACGCAGTCGTTCCCCCTCCATCTCCCGGACCAGGATGGAGTCGCCGTTGCCCACGTTGATGAAGTCCA
The DNA here is from genome assembly GCF_934833455.1 of Oscillibacter sp. KLE 1728. Lineage (NCBI taxonomy): Bacteria > Bacillati > Bacillota > Clostridia > Eubacteriales > Oscillospiraceae > Oscillibacter > Oscillibacter sp. KLE 1728. Next base: position 9,184 of record NZ_CAKVVF010000071.1, on the reverse strand, counting down.
ATACCAGCATGTCCAGCCCCCCTGTTCGATTGTTGCTATTACAATATCACAAGGCGCCGCCCCAGGCAATCGAAACCGCAAACGATTGCCGCCAAATTTTTGTCTTAAATTTTGACGTTCTGATAAAAGGGACCCTGCGGCACAACGCCGCAGGGCCGCTTCTTCTCCAGTTCACAGGCTCCGCAAGGCGTCCACCAGGGCGGTCTTTCCCTCCGTCCGGGCGTCCTTCATCTTGATGATCCTGGCGGGGGTTCCGGCCACCACCGCGTTGGGAGGGACGTTCTCCGTCACAACAGCGCCCGCGGCCACCACAGCCCCGGCGCCGATCCGCACCCCCTCGATCACCACGGCGTTGGCGCCTACCAGGACGCCGTCCTCCACCACTACCGGGGTGGCGGAGGCGGGCTCCACCACCCCGGCCAGCACGGCTCCGGCGCCGATGTGGCAGTCGTCTCCCACCGTGGCCCGTCCGCCCAGGACAGCCCCCATGTCGATCATGGTGCGTTTGCCCACCACAGCACCGATATTGAGGATGGCCCCCATCATGATGACGGCACCCTCGCCGATCTCCACCTTCTCCCGAATGATGGCCCCGGGTTCGATCCGGGCCTTGAGATCTTTCAGGTCCAGCAGGGGCACGCCGGAGTTCCGGCGGTCGTTCTCCACCACGCAGTCGGTGATCTTCTCCCGGTTGTCCTCCAGGATGGGCGCCAGCTCGGCCCAGTCCCCAAAGACGATGCGGCTCTTTCCCTCACCGAACACTTCAGCGGATCCGAAGTCCACCGGAGCCGACAGGTTGACGTAAATCTTTACTGGGGTCTTCTTGGGGGAATCTGCGATATAGTTGATGATTTCCTGTGCATTCAAAGCCATCACGCTCCAAACAAGATTTTTTGCAGGTCATAGACCCCTTTGGGCCGCCCAGGCAGCAGCCGGGCGATGTGCAGGGCCCCGTTCACAAAGATCTGGCGGCTGGCAGCCCGGTGAGTCAGCTCCAGTTCCTCATCCGGCCCAAAGAAATGGACCGTGTGGGTCCCGGCCACGGTGCCGCCCCGGAGTGCGTGGATGCCTACCTCATCCTTCTCCCGGCGGCCGCAGTTCCCCTCCCGGCCATACACCGGCCGCAGGCGGTGCTGGGGATCGACAGCTTCCAGCAGCAGCTTTGCGGTGCCGCTGGGGGCGTCCGCCTTCTGGCTGTGGTGGGTCTCGGTGATCTCGATGTCAAAATCCGGCCCCAGCACCGGGGCGATGACCTGCAGGGCCCGGGCCAGCACCGCCACCCCCAGGGAGTAGTTGGCGCTCCACAGCACCGGGGCCGCAGAGCCCAGGGCAAAGAGACTCCCCTTCTCCGCCTCCGTATACCCGGTGGTTCCAGAGAGGAGTGGCGTCCCCGTCCGGCGGACATAGGAGGCGACCTCCGGCAGAGCCTCCGGGCGGGAAAAATCCATCACCACGTCCGCTACACGCCCCAGTCTGCCCAGCTGGCCCAGATCGTCCCGGCCGAAGACGGCCTCAATCTCATCCCCGGCGGCCGCAGCGGTCTCCCGGATCAGCGTCCCCATTTTGCCCCGGCCGATCAAAATGATCCTCACAGCAGTCCCGCCTCCTCCAGCGTCCGGCGGAGTGTGGCGGCGTTGGCCTCCCCCATCTCGCACAGGGGCAGCCGCATGGGACCCACGTCCAGCCCCATCATATTCATGGCGGCCTTCACCGGGATGGGGTTCACCTCCAGGAACAGGTCGTTCATCAACTGCAGGTACCGCAGGTGGTTCTCCAGGGCCCGGGCATGATTCCCGTCCAGCCAGTCCGCCACGATCTGGCGGCACATGGCGGGCATCACGTTGGCGTAGACGGAGATGACGCCGCTGCCGCCGATGCTGAGGATGGGCACAGTGATGTCGTCGTTGCCGGAGTACAGGGCGAAATCCGGTCCCACGCAGCGAGCGATCTTCATGGCGTAGGACATATCGCCGCTGGCTTCTTTGATGCCGGCGATGTTGGGGTGCCGGGCCAGCCGTTCCACCACGGAAACCGGGATGGAGCAGCCTGTACGGCCCGGCACATTATAGAGGATGCAGGGAATGTCCACCGCGTCCGCCGTCTCGGCGAAGTGGCGGTACATCCCCTCCGCGTTAGCCTTGTTGTAGTAGGGGGAGATCAGCAGCAGGGCATCCGCCCCCATGGACTGGTACAGCCGGCTCTTCTCGATCTGGGTGACAGTGCAGTTGGAGCCGCTGCCCACCATCACCGGCACCCGGCCGTCCACCACCCGGATGGTGTGCTCCACCACAGCGGCATCCTCCTCATGGCTCATCGTGGAGTATTCGCCGGTGGTGCCCAGGGTCAGGATGCCGTCGGTACCGGCGGCGATCTGCCGCTCCAGCAGCTCTGTCAGCATATCGAAGTTGACGCTGCCGTCCTGGCGGAACGGGGTGACCATGGCGACAATGGAACCTTGCAGATGTTCAAATTTCATGTGAGTGTCCTCCGTCTTTCTTTTTGTCCGTTGGTTGAAGCAACAAAAAAGTCGGTAGAGACACGCCCCTACCGACAGCTCTTTCACACCTCTGCACCCATGCAAAAAGCGGAGTTCCCTGTAAGCGGATAGCGCCCCCGCGGAAAATTCCGCGGACAGTCCCGTGGGTATTCCCCACGGACCCACCCCCTGCCCATACCTGACCAGGGAGTTCGGCGGACTTGCCTCCCCCACGATCCTCGCCCGTCGGCTCCCATGGTCTCGTCGCATCCGCGCCTCTATCTCATTTTCTGGTATCATACCATTACATTCTCCCTTTTGGCAAGGGAAAAAACGGAAAAAAGCGCGTCCGGCAGTCCCGTTTCCTTGTCAAAAGGGACGAAAAATCCCGGTTCCTCTGGTCACCCAACCGTGTCTGTGGTATGATATGATTATTAATGTCATCTCAGAAGGGGAGGTCCTGTCCATGTCCGCCGTCGATTACCGCCGTGCCCTGCACCGCATCCCGGAGCTGGATAACCAGCTGCCGGAGACGGTTCAGCTGGTCCAGCGCATTTTGGCCCCGCTGCCCTGCCGGGTGTTCTCTCCCATCACCGGCAGCGTCTGCGCCTGGTTCGACGCAGGGAAGAGCGATGCCGTGGCATTTCGGGCGGAGCTGGACGCGCTTCCGGTGACGGAGGCCACGGACCTGCCCTACGCCTCTGTCCATCCCGGGCGGATGCATGCCTGCGGCCACGATGCCCACACCGCCATGGTCCTGACCCTGGCGGAGTATGCGGCGGAGCATCTGGCCGAGCTGCCCCGGAACGTGCTCTTCCTCTTCCAGCCGTCGGAGGAGACCACCGGCGGCGCCGGAAAGCTGTGTGAGAGCGGCGTGCTGGAGCGCTACCGGGTCCGCCGGATCTTCGGCCTGCACCTGTGGCCCGGCCTGGAGGCCGGGACCATCGCCTCCCGCCCCGGCCCGCTGATGGCACGGTCCAACGAGGTCACCGTCACCGTGGAAGGCCGCAGCGTCCACATGTCCCGGGCGGACGAGGGGCTGGACGCCCTGACGGCGGGCATCTCCTACCTCCAGCGGGCCTATGACATGATGGAACAGCTGCCCCCGGACCAGCCCCGGGTGCTGCGGTTCGGCAAGATGGTCTCCGGCACAGTCCGGAACGCCATCAGCGGCCGCACCGTGCTGGAGGGGAGCCTGCGCACCTACCGGGAGGACACCTTCCGTTTCTGCCGTCAGCAGCTGAAGGACATCGGCCGGTCCGTGGCAGCGGAGACCGGCTGCAGCCTGGACGTCCACCTCAGCGAGGGTTACCCCGCCGTGTGGAACCACGAAGAGCTCTATCAGAAGATCGCCGCCCAGCTGGGCGATAACGCGCCGACCCTCATGGAAAAGCCAGTGCTGGCGGCGGAGGACTTCTCCTTCTACCAGCAGTATGCGCCGGGGCTGTTCTTCTTCCTGGGCACCGGGGATACCCCCCAGCTTCACGCCCCGGACTTCACCTTTGATGACGAGGCCGTTCTGCCCAGGGGCGTGGAATTTTTGAAAAAGCTGCTGATGCTGCCGTGAGGACAGGCTCATACGCAAAAGGCCGCCGGAGGGGATCCCCTCCGGCGGCCCTGCTTTCTCTTTCCGCCCGCGGTCAGTTTGTTGTCTCCGCCTCGTAGCGGACATAGGCCATATAGGTGGTTCCGGTCCCCTCATCCCAGCAGCTCTGATAGACATAGATCTGCCCCGGCCGCTCCGGGTCGGCATAGTAGGGACAAAGCTCCCCGGTGTCCGGCAGCTCCGCCTCTCCAGCGTAGGAGAATCCCTCCGGGCACGCCTCCGGATGGCGGCCCACGCCGCCTGCCTGCACATACACCGTGCCATCCACCGTGACAGTGATCGCCGCTGTCTCCGGCTCAGAATCGTCTGTGCCGTCTGCTGCACCGTTCACCGTTCCGCCGGACTCACCGACCTCCGCCGTGTCCTCCGTGACGGCAGAGGCGCCGCCGCTTCCAGTGGCTCCGTCCCCCATGTTCATCTGTGACAGGAAGAATGTGGAGCCCACGATCATCAGCGCCAGGCAGGCCGCCACCGCGCCGGTCCAGGGGAATTCCCGCTGCTTGCGGTACGAGGCGGGCGGCGCAGCCTCCCGGATGAACGCATCCCGGATATCTCCCACAGCATCCAGCAGCTGTTCCCTTGTCATAGGGTGAATCCCTCCCTCTCCAAGTGTTCCCGCAGGTCCTGCCGCAGGCGGAACAGCGCCGCGGAGACCGTCCCCCGCCGCCTGCCGCTCCAGGCGGCCAGCTCCTCCACGGAGCAGAGATACCAGTACCGACGGACAAACAGCACCCGTTTCTCCTGGGGCAGGGATTCCAAAAAGCGGTTCAGGCTCTCCGCCAGGGCGGCGGCCTCCACCTCCTGTTCCACGCCGCCGGAGGCGGGCAGGCAGTCCCCCAGCTCCGTCAGCGCCAGTTCCGCCTGTCCCTGCCACCGCTTGTGGGCCCGCAGGGCCCGCCAGCGGTCCAGGGACAGGTTCCGGGTGATCTTCCCCAGGAACGTATCCAGCCTGCCGGGGCGGCTGGGCGGCATGGCCTCCCAGGCCCGCAGCCAGGTGTCTCCCACGCACTCCTCCGCGTCCTCCCGCAGGGCCAGGATGCGGAAGGCGATCTGGTAGCAGTAGCCGCCGTACTTGGCGCTGCTCTCCGCAATGGCCGCCTCGTCCCGCTCCCAGTACAGCTCCACGATCCGGGCATCCTCCAATGCCGTCCCTCCTCTCCACTTCTCTACACGCAGTTTCCGCACAGAGCTTACATGTTGTTTTGATTTTACCATAATCTTTTCGGAATCGGAATGGTGTTCTGACGGGAAACCTTGATTTGTTCACACTTTTCCTGTATCATGGGTTTCAATTCGGCCCATCTGAAAAAGGAGGAATTGGGTTTTTATGCCATTTTCATTTGACTTCGGAGGCTTTGACCCCAGTGCTTTCGGCGGTTTCAGCGGCGGGGACGCCTCCCAGCCCCAGCGTCCCAAGCGGGAGCGGAAGCCCCGCAAGGCCATTGGCAACGCCTTCACGCGGACGCTCATCAATCTGGGCGTGACGCTGCTGTTCGGCCTGGGGTACTTTTACTTCGAGCTGCCCGCCCTGAACTTCCACGCGGAGGAGTTCTATGTCTTCGTGTTCCTGCTGTGCGCGGTGTACTGCGTGTGCGCCGTGCTCACCTCCGGCTTTCAGGGGGAGGGCGTGAAGGGGTACTTCGGCTTTGTGAAAAAGCAGTGCACCATCCCCTTCCTGGTCCTGGTGGCTCTGATCGCCGCCATCATCATCGGCGGCCTTACCTCTTGGGTGGTAATCCGGGCCGGAAGCTACAGCAAGCTGCTTTCCATCAAAGATGGTGATTTTGCTTCCGAGGTGGAGGAGATCTCCTACAATCAGATCCCCATGCTGGACGAAGACTCCGCCGCGCGCCTGGGCAGCCGCAAACTGGGCGAACTGGCGGATATGGTCTCCCAGTTTGAGATCCTGCCCTCCTACACCCAGATCAACTACCAGGGTCGCCCGGTGCGCGTGACTTCCCTGGCCTATGGAGATCTGGTCAAGTGGTTCACCAACCGCTCCGCGGGCCTGCCCGCTTATCTGATTATCGACATGGTGACCCAGGAGGCGGAAGTGGTCCGCCTGGACGAGGGGATGAAATATACCACCGCCGAGCATTTCGGGCGGTATCTGCCCCGCCACCTGCGGTTCCACTATCCCACATATATGTTTGCCGATCCGGTGTTTGAGATCAATGAAGAGGGCGAGCCCTACTGGGTCTGCCCCCGCATGGTGAAGACCATCGGCCTCTTCGGCGGCACGGACATCCAGGGGGCCGTTCTGGTGAACGCCGTTACCGGGGAGAGCCAGTATTATGAGGAGGTCCCCAACTGGGTGGACCACGTCTATGACGCGAATCTGATTATGGAGCAGTACGATTATTACGGAATGTACCACAACGGCTTTATCAACTCCATTTTCGGCCAGCGGGATGTGACGCACACCACAGAAGGCTACAATTATATTGCCATCGGGGATGACGTGTATATGTATACCGGTGTCACCTCTGTGACATCCGACCAGTCCAACATCGGATTCATCCTCTCCAACCAGCGGACCAAGGAGACGCACTTCTATTCTGTCGCCGGCGCCACAGAGGCGTCCGCGCAGGCCAGCGCCATGAGTCAGGTCCAGCAGATGCGTTACGTGGCCACCTTCCCGTTGCTGCTGAACATCGCCGACCAGCCCACCTACTTCATGTCCCTCAAGGGTGAAGACGGTCTGGTGAAGATGTACGCCATGGTGAACGTCCAGCAGTACAACATTGTAGAGACCGGCAGCACCGTAGCGGAGTGCGAGGCCAATTACCGCCGGGCACTGGCCGACAGCGGCCTCATCTCCGACGGGGATGCGGAGGCTGTTCCCTCTGACCAGGAGGAGATCAGCGGCGCCATCGCTGAGATCCGCACCGCTGTGCTGGACGGCAATTCCTACTACTTCCTGCGGCTGGAGGGACAGGACACCTTCTACGCCGTCAACGCCGCGGAGAACCCCCTGGCGGTGATCCTGAATGCCGGGGATCAGGTGACTATCGCCTACACCGCAGGGGAGGGCGGCGGCATTCTCTCCGGCACCTCCGTCGCCCGGGCCGGAGAGACCCCCGTGACCTTCACCCCGGAGGAGGCGCCAGCTGATGCCCCCGCCGAAACGGGCCAGCCGGCAGAAGATGCTGCCTCTTCCAATCAGCCCACCTGAAAATGCAGTCTCCCAGCAGGCCCCGCCGCAGATTGCGGCGGGGCCGCTTTCTTTTCGGTGCCTCCCTTTTTGTGGAAACTGCCGTTGACATCCCTTTTTCATCCGGATATACTGAATTTCATGAACAAAAAGGAGCGTGAAAATCCATGGACCTGACTCTGAACAATGCCGTTATGGGCGTGGAGCTGTCCGGCATCCGGCAGTTCACCTATCTGGTGCGGGATACCCCCGGCGCCTGCGCCCTGACCATCGGCGAGCCGGATCTGAACACCCCCGACGTCATCAAGGAGGCCGCCAAGGCCGCTCTGGACGCCAACGATACCCACTATCCCCCCGGCAACGGCTATCCCTACGCGCTGGAGGCCATCTCCAAATTCGAGGCTGAGGCCCATGGCCTCCACTACGCCCCCAGTGAGATCATCCTGACGGTGGGCGCCACGGAGGCGCTGTTCGCCTCCTTCTCCACCATCCTGAACCCAGGGGACGAGGTCATCATCCCCACCCCTGCCTTCGGCCTGTATGAGGCGCTGGTCCAGCTACAGGGCGGTGTGCCCGTCTCCCTGCCCACAGAGCACAACCACTTCCAGATCGTGCCGGAGGAACTGAAGGCCGCCATCACCGACAGGACCAAGGCCATCATCCTGACCTCCCCCAACAATCCCACCGGCTGCGTCTACACCAAGGAGACCTTGGACGCCGTCCACGCCATCCTCCGGGACAAGCCCATCTTTGTCCTGTGCGACGATGTGTACCGCACTCTGACCTACTGTGAGGACTACCACAGCTTTGCTGAGTACCAGGACATGCGGGACCGGATCATTGTGGTCCAGAGCTTCTCCAAGCCTTATGCCATGACCGGCTGGCGCCTGGGCTACTGCATGGCGGACGCCAAGCTGATGGACCGGATCCAGGTGTTCCACCAGTACTGTGTCACCTCCGTGCCCTCCTTTGTCCAGCGGGCCTGCGTCACGGCCCTGGAGACGGACACCAGCGATGTGGTGGAGATCTTCCGCAGGCGCCGGGACTACGTCTACCAGCGCCTGGTGGACATGGGCCTGGACGTGGAGAAGCCGGAGGGCGCCTTCTACATGTTTGTGGACATCCGGAAGTTCGGCATGGACTCCAACACCTTCTGCACCCGGATGCTGAAGGAGGGCCTGGTGGGCGTCATCCCCGGCATCCACTTCGGCACCGAGGGGTTCATGCGCCTGAGCTACTGCTACTCCGACGCGGACCTGAAAGAGGGATTGGACCGGATCGAGAAGTTCATCAAGAGCCTGTAAACGCGCAAGAAGAGCCGCGGGATCAAACTCCCGCGGCTCTTTTGATTGGTCAGAGCATCCAAGCCTCTCAGCCGGACTGAGCGCAAATCGCTCACTTCCGTTTCTTTTTCGCGTGGTGCATATTGTACAGGGACACGCAGATGGCGATGACACCGGCCATCAGTCCAACCCATACATTTTGCAGGCCGTGGCCCACAAGCCAGTTATACAGGAACGACAGAGGCGGAAAAGCCCCCAGGATCGTCATAATCACTCCGGCCGCACAGGCCAGTGCCACCACTTTGATTATATACAGAACATTCTTCATCTGAGCCTGCCCCCCCAGTCTGTATCCGTCAGTTCCCTCCTGATTTCTGTATGGTATTATGCGCAGCGGATGTTGGCAAACGTTCCGCGGATTTTCCCTCCGGCCGCATTTCGCCTCCCCCATACACCCGGAGCACACACAGGATGGGAGATCACGATCCCCCGCCCCTTTCGCCGCCGCACATCACTTCTGCCGATTCGCCAGCTCTTTCCGGATGGCCTTGGTCAGGAGCTCCTGGCCCTCCGGCGTGCGGAGAGTATCCAGCACCGCGGTGCGCAGTGCCTCCTGGAATTTCTTGCGGGTGAGGAACGCGTCGTACCTGGGGCCGCCCTCCCCG